>NZ_LSIA01000215.1:0-8855 GCF_001556015.1 Novosphingobium sp. CCH12-A3
TCGTGCGCACCATTGGCATTGCCCGCGCCCGCATCAAGATCGGCATGGCCAACCTCGTCTATAACTTCCAGCGCCTCGTTTGGCTCGAAGGGCGAGGTGCGCCCGCATAGCGCGAAAACATGGCGCTGAACGGCGCTCCGGACCAGAAAACCAAGGAAACCCGGCCGAAAAGGCCAACCCTCACGTCTCAAAAGCCGCCATCAGACCCCTCGCGGCGCCGTCAAGCCAAAAACAGCCGGTTCTTCGAGGTGTCCAGCTTCAGGCAGGCCTTTTCTGGCAGTGCACAAGTTGCCTCGTTTGAAATGCCCCTTCCGAACACGGGCGATGAAAGGCGGAATTTCGAAAAACGAGAGATAGCCATTAATTGCCCTAGTGGACACGCTGCAAATCAGGCTCTGTGTACCGACACTGACGGAGCAGCTGGTGAACGACAAACAGTCAAATTACAGCCGCACTGATTTGGCCTAAGAAACGGCAATCTTGACATTTTTTTCCTTTGCTCTTTTGGGCAATCCAGTGCTAAAGTGGAATTTCTGCACTTTGGAAAAAACGATTTATATTTCAATTCTGCTCTGAAAGGTCTGATCTCACGTTTGCATGCTGGGAAAAAATGTAACGAGCCTTTCATGACGTGTCGTTCAAAAGGCATAGTTTAGTCGGGATAATTGTAGAAATTGTGAGATATTTTCCCTTTACGTTTATGACTCCGAAGCTTGGTGGGGCAAAACTATACCTGCATAGAAAGGTATTATCGAGCGGCAGTTGGTTTTCGCTCGATTGAAAAACCAGTCGTGGCGAAGGAATAATCAGGCGGCGATATTGGTATAAGCCGAGGCTTCGACCTTGAGACGCACGGCGTCTGCCGCATTTCTTGCGCCAAGCTTGCCGAGCATCTTGGTCCTGTGGATCTCAACTGTCCGTGGGCTGATCGCCAAGACTCGCGCTATGGCTTTCGAACTCTCGCCCGACACAATCCCGTCAAGCACCTGCCGCTCGCGATCTGTAAGACGGGCAAGGCTCTGGTGAGCCCGAACTGCCCGCTCGATCAGATCTCTGCGCAACTCAGCTTCTGCTGCCACAGCGGGGACCACGGCAAGAAGGTCGTCCGTTGTCCCGGGTGTGGCAATAAAGGAAAGCGCACCGCCTTTGATGGCCTGGACCACGTGGTCGACCGTCGGGTGATCAGCATAGCCAACAAACGGACACCATTGGCCTTGCAATGCAAGGTGTCGGACCAGCGCGGGAATGGCGCTGCATGATCCACCGTCCCGGATCAGCACCACGCCGTTGCCCGGAATCGCTTCGAAAAGCTCGCTGATGTCTTCATAAATTTCACAGTGAAATCCAGCTTCATAGCCAAGCCGGGCCAGCGCTGTCCGGAAACGATCCTGTGGTTCGAGGATGTGAAGTGCAATCTTTTGTGCCATGCGCCATTCATTGGCGAGCCGCGCAATGGTTAACAGAAGAATTAACCTTAACGTGGCAGCGATTGACTGCCTTCGAGGATCATCTACCTGTTTTCATTGAATAAAGTTCCGCCAATTTGGCGTCATTTGATCGCAAGTATGCCTCACTTTAGCGCAGAGGCGGGTCATCTAAGGTCAACGGAAAGACCATTCCCGGTAACTGCCAGTCGTACCGCACCGAAAGCGCCTCGCCAATGCCGCCGCCTATACCAGCACCGCCTCCGGGTTTTTGCGCTCCAGCAGTAAGAGGACTGAGTGGCAAAGCAGCCGAAACAGACGGGCGCAAATCGGACGGTATTTCGCGCCGGGCCAGCACGAAGGGGACATAGCGCGCTTTGCACGGCGATGCGGGATTACAGTCGGGATGGCGCTCGGCGCTGCTGATCAGCGCGGTGGCGGTCAGTCCAAGCAATATTACAATGGGAGGGCAGCATGGCGCTTGGGTCCGTGTGGCTTTTGACGGCGTAATACCGGTAGTGGAACCTATTCCCCCCCCGTTCGTAAGAGCGACGTTGCATGCAGAAGGCGCGGATCCGGAAACCGACGCTTACCCTGACCGAGAATGGAAGGATTGATGCCACAGGAAGATCCTCATGATCTGCGTAGCGTCACGGCAAAGCTGGACACTTTCTGGATGGCGCTCGCTGAGGGTAAGGACGAGGACGTCGGTAAATACCTTGCCCAATTCGGTTTCACCGACGTCTTCGACGGCCTGAACGACTTGCTCGAAGCTGTCGGAGGGTGCGCGCAGGACTTGCGGGAACGGCACGAGATCGAAACTGCCGTCGAAATGGAAAAGCTGGCGGAGGAGATCGCCAGCTACTTGAGCCTTCAGTAATCACGCATCCTCCTTCGCGCCAGCCGTTCAGGCGGCCACTTCCATCGATCCGGGCCTTCAGATCACCGGTACCGTCCATCGAGCGTACGCGAGGCTGTACCGGATCAGGCGGCAAAAGGGAGCGCCTTTCATTAAGGGGCCGAAGGCCACGACAGACAACAGCGGAATGGTCTTAGTTGGTTGTCCTTGAGAGGTAATTGTCTGGACGGGCTAGCACTACTTTGGCAGAAGTGTGGTTTTGGGATTCCCTTGGCCCGTAATGCATGATTCATGGGGAGCCAGCTTTGACGGAGGCTGGCGATGGACGAGGACTGGCGTGCGGATCTGGAGCGGTGGCTTGAGCCGTATCTGGGCTGGCTGGGTAACAAAACGCGGCGCCGGATGTGTCCGGCCTATATCGCCGGGCTGATTGGGCCGGGTGATCGCAAGAGTATCCAGCCCATGGCGACCCGGTCTGACGCCATTGCTTATGACCGGCTGCATCATTTCATCGGGGCGGGCCTGTGGGACAGCGCGCCGCTGGAAGCGACCTTGTGGAGTCAGGCGGATGAACTGGTGGGCGGTGACGGAGCCTGGCTGATCATTGACGACACCGCGTTGCCGAAGAAGGGCAAGGCGTCGGTTGGCGTCGCGCCGCAATACGCCACAGCGCTGGGTAAGAACGCAAACTGCCAGACGCTGGTGTCGGTGACACTGGCCTCGGGCGAAGTTCCGGTCATGCTGAGTTTGCGGCTGTTCTTGCCGGAAAGCTGGACGAGCGATGCCGCGAGAATGGATAAGGCCGGCGTGCCTGCGCCCTTGCGTGAGTATCGCACAAAACCGGAGATCGCGATCGAAGAGATCGACCGAGTTATCGCTGCCGGAGTGCGCTTCGGCTGCGTGCTGGCCGATGCTGGTTATGGGTTGTCGGCTCCGTTCCGGCAGGCACTGAGCGAGCGCGGCCTTTGCTGGGCCGTCGGCATCCCTCGGCACCAAAAGGTCTACCCGTCCGATGTGGAACTGATCTTCCCGGTGGCGGCTCGCGGGCGACCGCGGGTTCGGCACGTGCCAGACGTCAAGTCCCGGGCTGCACACACCATGCTCGAAGACGCTAAGTGGCGTCAGGTCAGTTGGCGCAAGGGAACAAAGGGACGCCTGAGCGCACGCTTTGCTGCTGTGCGTGTGCGCATCGCCGACGGAGCTCCCCAGCGGATCGGCTCCGCCGGAGCCCAGCATATGCCGGGGGAGGAAGCTTGGTTGGTGGGCGAGCATCGTTCGAATGGCGAACGCAAATACTATCTCTCGAACCTGCCCGCCGGCACTCCGGTCAAGGACCTGGCCAGCGCGATCAAAGCGCGCTGGATATGCGAGCAGGCCCATCAGCAACTTAAGGAAGAACTCGGCCTCGACCACTTCGAGGGCCGGTCCTGGACCGGGCTCCATCGCCACGCATTGATGACGATGATGGCCTATGCCTTCCTGCAATTCCGCCGGATCGCCCAGGCGGGACGGAAAAAACGTATGGCCCGCCCCGTCTGCAAGGGGGATTTTGAAGTGTTCTGATCAGTCTGCGTCAACGATGGGTGACCCCATGGCCAAGATGGACATCCGCACGTCTGGAGCCACAATAAAGACGCCGGCAACGAGTGCCATTTTTTTGGCCGGGCTTTCCAGACGCCGATCGACTGTCAGGCCATCTTCACGATCCTTCCTGCAAACATCGTTGGCCTATGCACGAAGATGCGTGCGGCCGATCCGGTTATGCCGCGACTGGGTAGCCGCGTTCGAACGTCGCGTCCTTGCGCAAGGCCGCCCATGCGATCCGCGCCAGCTTGTTGGCCAGCGCGACGACGATAGCATTGCGGTGGACTCCTCGCTCGATCATTCCTGTCAACCAGCGCCCCAACGGGGTCTCGCTTCGCGCCAGCGACGGCAATGCTGCTCGGGCACCGTGGATGAGCAAGGTGCGCAAGTAGGTGTTGCCTCGCTTGGAGATGCCGAGCAGCCGCGGCTTGCCGCCGGTAGTATGCTGACGGGGCACCAGACCGAGCCAGGCACCCAGGTCTCGGGCTTTGGCAAAGCTGCTGGCATCGCCCACGGCTGCAATCAGGGCAGTTGCGTTCAGCACCCCGACGCCGGGGATGGATGTGAGCCGCCGGGCAGCCGCGTCATTGCGCGCCAGCTCGACAAACTCGCCGTTCAGCGTTTCCACCCTGGTATCGAGTTCGCGCCATTCGGCACGCAGTTCGGCCACCAACTGGCGCAGACGCGGTGACAAGGTCGTATCCTCATCGGCCAGCAGGGCATCGATGCCGAGTTCCAGCTTGCGCCGCCCAACCGGGAAAATGGTCCCGCGCTCCAGCAGGATCGCCCGCAACTGGTTGGTCAGGCTCCTGCGCTCAGCCACCAGGCGCGAGCGAACCCGGTGGAGCGTCTGGATGTCCAACTGCTCCTGGGTCTTGAGTTCGACGAAGCGCATCGTTGGACGCGAGGCGGCCTCGGCGATCCCCTCGGCGTCGCGGTCATCGTTCTTCTGTGCTTTGACATACGGCCGTACGTACTCCGGCGACATCAGCCGGATCTCATGTCCGTGCGCGGCGAACAGGCGCCCCAGATAATGGGCACCGCAACATGCCTCCATCGCGACCACGCACACAGGAAGCTTGGCAACGTAGTCGACCAGCGTCTGGCGGCGCATCGACCTGCGTACGACGACAGCTCCCGCCGCATCCACGCCCACCACACTGCAGGCATTCTTGCCCAAATCAACGCCAAGGATCACAATAGACATCGGTCCGCTCCTTTCCTCTTCAAGCACCAGCATCATATCCGATGCCGGGGAAAAGGGGCGGGCCATCCCATAAAGAGTCTGCGGCCCGCCGCTGCAACCCAGCCTGCCAGCAGTACGCCAAGCCATTATTGACTGCCTGTCACGCTCTCCACCATTGCAATGCCCTCACTGCGGATGCTCGCTCAATCTCAGCCCGTCTACACTTCTGCCAAAGTAGTGCTAGCAGGCGTGGACAAAAGACTTGAGCCATAGCCTTGCGGCGGCGAGGTTGAGGAAGCTCTCGAACGAGAGGACTTGTCGCTACAAACCCGCTCGACAACCGCAAGTGGGTTCGGTTCCTACAAAGGCATCGCTGGCCAGCTTGCCGGTCCTGGTTTAGGCTTTTTTACCTCGGACCGCTTGGTGACTAATGGCACGTCCAGCATGCAAGGCGCGCCTGCGTCTTGCTTGGACCCTAGCATAAGCATCTACCCGAATTGTCCAGCCAGCTCGGCTTTGCTACGCTGCGCCGGGAAGGCAGCCAGAGATGAAGCGAATGCTCAAGCAAGCCAATGGCAGATCGTTGTCTGCCACCGTGCGCGGACCGATTTCGTCGTGTGCCCATCGGATTTCGAGCACAAACGAAATTCCGCAACTTCATGAAGAAGCGCTGCAATGGGCCGAAGCCAGCGTTAGAACCGCACAGCCTGCCAATGATGCGCTTGATTAAGGCCAACACCAAACCCGGCGCGGTCACCCGCTCGCTGAGCAGGTGAGGTCTCGGAAACGACACCGATGCCTTGTTTATGCTTGGAAACGAAGTCGAACCACCGCCCCCAAACTCTGCACGGTCTTAGCCGAGGATGCTACATCTCACGCACTCTTGCGGCCATCCCCGGGTTCCAGTGCTCGTGCTCCTTTCCCCATTGCCCGTTTGCCTGGCATTGTTGCCCTTTGTCGAACAATGTTCGTGAACGGCAATATACCCCTGAGCGGCACATCATAACCTTGCCGACCGAACCAATGCCAAATCGATAAATTTCGGGCGGCCAAGCTCGCCTCAAGGCCCCCCGGCACGCCCCCGAGTCAGACCAATCTAGGTGTCAGCCACCTTGGTTGCCTAGACCGCTGGGGAGCCTGGGCCCGGACGGATCTTCATCAACCCGCACGGTTGCGAGGGGTTCTACCCCGCACGCGCAAGGAAGGGAACGAAGATGACGTGTCAGGCTGTGTTTGTCGGTATCGATGTGAGCAGGTCAAGGCTCGATGTGTGCCTGTGGCCGGATGGAGAGGCGCTGGAATTCGCCAGTGACGGCAGCCCTGGCGTGGCTCGCCCCGCTGCAATCGGTCTGGAAGCCAGTGGCGGCTACGAGCGCGAGGCGCTGGCAGCGCTGTGTGCGGTGGAGCTGACCGCACATCGGCCCAACGCCTTGCGCACGGTGCATGGTGTGCTCAAGCGCATGGCTGCGCGGCGGATCGCAAGCCTCAAGGCGGATATCCTGCTGATCGACCAGGCCATGGCCGAAGCAGTCGCCGCAGACGAACGCATGGCCCCCGCAACCGCCTGCTTCGCTCGGTCCCGGGCGTCGGGCCAGTCTTTGCCCATACCCTGCTGGCGCTCATGCGCGAGCTCGGCCAACTGACCCGCCGGCGGCCGCGCCACTGCTCGGCGTGGCTCCCCTCCACTGCGAAAGCGGAACATTCCGGGGGCAACGACGCACCATCGGCGGCCGCAAACCCCTGCGCGATGCCGCCTACATGGCAGCCCTTATCGCCAGACAGCACAATCCTGTCATGGAAACCTTCAGGCAGCGCCTCGCCGAAACCGGCCAACCGCCCAAGGTCATCCTTATCGCCATCATGCGCAAACTCATCTGCGCTCTCAACGCCATGATAAACACGATGAACCATGGGCCGCCTGACAAGACGGCTGCTCCCATTGTCGTTCAAATTGTATGACTTCTCACGAAATCGTGTGAAGCCCCTTTTCGATCAAATCTATTTTTTCCAAGAAGGTGCAACCAGATCCTGAAGACAGTGTTCACGATGTCGCTTCTGCGATTGTCTTATCTGGCCTCTTACTTTTGAACCTTCACCGCGATAGATGACCGTCCATCGAGAGCTGTAATTGGCTCTGCTAACTTTAGTTATAGGTCTATGAACCCAGAACTGCCCCCACCTGTGAATTTGCGCGCAATTGCCACAGCTTATCGCGACTCGTTGCATTCCAGGCGGTCAATTCTGCCAATGGGGCCACCTGGCAGTGCGCCTTGGAGCATTCTGCTCGAACTGTACCTCAATAGCGACAGATGCATGCCACTGAGCCTTGGCGACATAGCCTTGCTGACCGGAATCGCCCCCACCACCTCGCTGGGTTGGCTTGACGCGCTGTTAACGATGGACCTTGTTGCCAAGGAGTCCGATCCGGGCGACAGGCGACGGATCCATGTCACACTTACACCGCACGGAACCGAGGTTACCGAACAGCTCTTGTCTGACCTCGGACGGGTTTTCGCACATTCGTGCAAAACGCAATGATCTCGGTTCCCCGCAACAGGTTTGGGGAGCAAATGCGTCGCTCGACACCGCCGAAAGCGGTCATGTCCCGCCGACGCAGCTCCCAGCCACTTCCGCCCCCCTGCCCGCTCTTGCTGCTCGCAAGACCCTGCGACGCGGAGGCCGCCAGATTCATGCGGCATGGCCTTTGCCATATCGTGATGCTGCGCGCCCGGGTTGCGAGCCCGTCTCGCACGATGCATGCGGCATCAGCGGCACAATGGATACGTTCGCGGTTGCCGACAGGCTTTGGTTCTTGCAGCACTTTGATCGCTTTGCGTGCTTGGCCGATCGTCCCTACGATCCTGCAACGCCCGCTTGTCCTTCTGCCGCCAGCGGCTTCGCCGCGCCCTTCCAATACCGAAACCACGGCGGTCACCGCCCGTCCAATGCCAACCGCGGTTCTGCACCCGCCTTACGAACCCGCCGTAAGGACCGATAAAGATGGAAAATGACGAAGACCTCCTCAGGATGGCGATAGCCTACCGGGCACACTTGCGTCTGCGCGAACGCGTGATTTGCCGCCAAGCCTCGTGCAAACCTGCTTGGTCCATGCTCCTCGAGCTTCTCATCGCGCAGTTAAGCAAGGAAACGATGCATATCAGGACGCTGACCCGGGCAGCACGAATAAAGGATACGACAGCGCTTCGATGGATAGATTGGCTACACGGCCATCAGTTGATCGAGCGACATCCTGATCCGCACAACCGCTTGCGCGTTATCATCAGGCTTTCGATAGAAGGGCGTAAGGTCGTCAAGGCCATGTTGTTTGACATGGCCGCCAGACTAAATGGGCTGTAACAAGCGGCCGATCCAGACCCGACATGGACCACAAGGCGGCCATAGCAGAGGACCCTTTTCCAGTGGCGCACCCCCTCTCGGCCCTCGTCCTTGGCCGGCATCGAGAGGCGTCCTGTGGCGACCTGACGCAGTCCG
This sequence comes from Novosphingobium sp. CCH12-A3, assembly GCF_001556015.1. Lineage (NCBI taxonomy): Bacteria > Pseudomonadati > Pseudomonadota > Alphaproteobacteria > Sphingomonadales > Sphingomonadaceae > Novosphingobium > Novosphingobium sp. CCH12-A3. The sequence goes on from NZ_LSIA01000215.1 coordinate 8,546, forward strand.
GAGCTTGCGTCGGGACCGGCTTTTCGGTCAGCCCGGGCCGCTAGCAAAGATATCCGGGACCTTGTATAGTCAACCATCTTTAGCTTAACATGTCCAATAACACGCTGTAATATATGGAGGATTCTGCCGTAGCATGGCAATGCTATATCCTGATTCGGGTTTAGCTATCGATCCGGCCACTCAATCTTGCGAGCTCGAGGCCTGCCTCGAGCTCGGGCGCCTCGATGGGTCGGTGGCCATGTGCCCGCCTTCGGTTGTGACGCGCCATAATTGACGTCATTGGGTCAACGCGTTGACCAGAAGCTGTGAC
>NZ_LSIA01000216.1:0-609 GCF_001556015.1 Novosphingobium sp. CCH12-A3
GGCGATGCTGATCGAGGGCCTGAACTGGAAGCAGGCGATCGTACACGACGAGGTGGTGGCGCCGAGCTTGGCCTAGCAATAAACCTTCGGAAAACCGCGATTTTACTGGGGTTTTGCTCTCGCATCGGCTATGAAAATGGCCATGCGGTTCGAGCTTGATCGCCTTCCTTCCGACCCGGTTCTCCTGCAGCGAATGCTGCGGGAAATGGCCGAAGTGCTCGAGCAGGAGCGCGCTGCGTTGAATGCCGCCAAGGCGGTCGTCACCACCCAGAGCCTCACGATCGAGAAGCTCGAGCATCGCTTGGCACGACTGCTGCGCGTCCAGTTCGGCCGCAGCTCCGAGAAGATGGACATCGCCCAATTGCGGCTGATGTTCGACGAAATCGACACGCCTGTTGCCGCCAACGATGACGCGGGATCACTTGGCGAGGTGCGGCAGCCGGCACCGCGTAAAGCTGGGGTCAGGGCGCCGATCCCTGAACATGTGCCGCGCCAGCTGGTGGAGCATCGGCCGGAGACATGCTCGCCGGGCTGTACTGGTCAGCAGACGCAGCTCGGCGAGGACGTCACCGAAGTGCTGGACTATATCCCCGCGCGCTTCCGCGTGAT
>NZ_LSIA01000217.1:0-49202 GCF_001556015.1 Novosphingobium sp. CCH12-A3
ACATCCTTCACACCGCGTCACTCAACCGAACAGGTGCGCGGAATTTCGCGCTTACGGTAAAACGGGTCGCTATTGCCCAGAACACAATCCATTGCGGATTTGAAAACGATCGGCGCGTACGGGTGCACCCCCAAAGTCGCGAATGGGGCGGATGGCCGGCCCGGGGCCACCGGGCTGTGCCAGACCGGCGGCCTTGCGAGTGCGATCTACGCGACGTTGAGCCCAAGCGCCTGCTTCGACTTCTCGACGTAGAACGACTTGAAGGCGTCGACCAGCTTCTCTTCGTTGGAATATGGTCCAGGCCGATAGCCGTCCGACCGGATGCCGGCGTGGTTGTTTTCCGCCAGGCGCCCGTCCTGCGCGTTGGTCGCGCGCCACACCGCGGTGAGGTTCTCCACGTCGTAGTCCACGCCTTCGACCGCGTCCTCGTGGACCAGCCAGCTGGTGCGCAGCATGGTTTTGTCCGGGCCGAGCGGCACGAGGCTGAAGGTCACGACATGATCGCAGCAGAAATGGTGCCAGCTGTTGGGCTGGGTCCACACCGACAGGCTGGTTTCCACCTTGTCGCCATGCGGCCAGATCAGCTTCTTGCACGCAGGCTTGCCATCCTGCGTCTGGGTGACCGCACCGGGCGCAAGGCCGAGCCGCGCAACGCGGTGCCACCAGCCATCGTGAAATTCGATCAGATCGCGATAGATGCCGAGCTTTTCCCATTCGGCGCGCTGCGCCTCGATCGCCAGTTCCTCGGCCGTCTGCTCGCCGCCCACGTTGTCTTCCGGCAGACCCTTGCCAAAGCCGCTGCCGTCCAGCGATTTCAGCAGTTCGGGATGGTTGCCCTCGCAGTGATAGCACTCGCGATTGTTTTCCATCACCAGCTTCCAGTTGGCGTCGTCGTGCAGTTCCTCGACATAGGCGACCTTCCGCTTGTCCAGCTGGAACAGCTCGATTTGGTCGGCGATATCCGCCTTGGCGCGGTCGATCGGCGGCGGGTTGTCACCGAGGCACAGAAAGAGCAAGCCGCCAACGTTCTCCAGCGCCACCGGACGCAGGCCATGTGCGCCCTTGTCGAACCCTTCGGGCATGTCACGCGCGGCCAGCAGCCTGCCGTCGAGGTTAAAGGTCCAGTAGTGATAAGGACACATCAGGCGGGGCGTGTTTCCCGTGGCCGTGCCACAAATGCGCGCGCCGCGATGGGTGCAGGTGTTGTAGAAAGCGCGAATCTCGCCGTCCTTGCCCCGCACGATCATCACCGAATTGTTGCCCAGTTCGAACACGTAGAAATCGCCCGGGTTCTTCACGTGCGCCACGGTGCAGGCATAGAGCCACACCGATTTCAGCATCACCTCCACATCGAACCGATAGGCTTCCTCGCCCACATAGAGATCGCGCGGGAGGGTATAGCCGGGGCGAGCCAGCGCCAGATCCGCAGCCACCGAAGGGTATGACGTCATCTTTCCGCATCCATCATGTTGTTTCAATTGCATTTCAGGAAAAGCGCCAGCCTTCTGGGCCAGCGGGCGGCTGTTCCGGACAGCGCGCATTCTATCGCGCGCGCGATGCGGGATGGAGGAGTATTTGCGAAATAACTCTGTCTAATGTGGAATGTAAGATCAGCTTAAGCGCTCGTCCGCGCTTGATAGGGGCGGGCAATTGCTAGCAGATGGTGCGATCAGTCCGCTTGACGGAGATTCCGTAAATCACGGGATCGGGGGAGAACGCCGCGCATGACCGGTCCGGTTGGGAATGATCACAAGAGCTTGGCGCATTCGCTGCAATCGCGGCATGTGACCATGATCTCGCTGGGCGGGATCATCGGCGCGGGGATTTTCGTCGGCTCCAGCGCGGCGATCAGCATCGCCGGGCCCTCCGTGCTGTTCACCTATGCCATGTGCGGTACGCTTGTCTTCGTGATCATGCGCATGCTGGGCGAAATGGCGGTGGCGCGGCCCGGCATCGGCACGTTCACGGGCTACACGCGGTTCAGCCTTGGCCCCTGGGCCGGCTTCGTCAACGGGTGGCTCTATTTCTACTTCTGGGTGGTGACGATCGCGGTCGAGGCGATCGCCGGCGCCGCGCTGCTGGGGCCACTGTTCCCGACGTTGCCGCAATGGGGGCTCGCAGCCTTTCTGATCGCGGTGACGACGGGCATCAACCTGCTGTCGGTGCGCGCCTATGGCGAAGCGGAGTTCTGGTTCGCCGCGCTGAAGGTGGCGACGATCACCGGCTTCATCCTGCTCGGCATATCCTATGTCGTCGTCTTCGGCCCCGGCCTGCCCGCCATCGGCGCGCAGTTCACGGCGCACGGGGGCCTGTTCCCGCAAGGCTGGCCGGCGGTGTTTAGCGCCATTCCGGTCGTCATCTTCTCGATGATGGGCAGCGAAGTTGCGACCATTGCGGCCGTGGAAACCGAAAACCCGGCTGGGAACGTGGTTCGCGCTGCCCGCACCGTCACGCTGCGCATCCTGTTCTTCTACCTTGGCTCGATCAGCGTCATCGTCTCGATCGTGCCTTGGAACGAAGTTGTGGTCGGCCAGTCGCCGTTCGCGGATGCCATGGCCCGCGTGCACATTCCGGGCGCGGCTGCGATGATGTCGCTGGTGGTGTTCACCGCCGTCACCTCGTGCCTCAACTCCGCCATCTACGTCACCTCGCGCATGCTGCATGAAATGGCCGAGCGCGGCGATGCGCCCGCGTTCTTTGCTGAAGTATCGAGCCGTCGCGTGCCGACCAATGCCATCCTGACCAGTGCTTTTGCCGGGCTTGCCATGGTGGCCGTCTCGGTCATCTCGCCCGAACATGCCTTCGTGTTCCTGCTGCAATCGTCGGGCGCGATCATCCTGTGCGTTTACCTGCTCATCGCGCTCAGCCAGATCGCGCTGCGCCGCCGGCTGGAAGCCGCTGGCGAGGTGCTCCCTGTCAAGGTCTGGGCGTTCCCCTTCGTCAGCTATGCGGTGGTGGCGGGCATCCTGGCCGTGCTGGTCCTGATGGCCAGCAAGCCAGACCTTCGCGAACAGGTCAGCCTGTGCGCCCTGCTTTTCCTTTTCGCCGTCGGCGCCTTCCACCTGCGCAAGCGCGTGGGGACCGCCACGGCAGCTTCGTGACCATTTAATTATCCGCGCCGGGTCAGCCCCCGCGCGCATCAGAGTTGGAGAAATAACATGAAATCTACGGCACGTGTCGTGGTGATCGGCGGCGGCGTAGTCGGGGTCAGCACCCTGTACCACCTGGCCAAGATGGGCTGGTCCGATGTCTGCCTGCTGGAACGCCACGAGCTGACCTCGGGCTCGACCTGGCACGCTGCGGGCCTGCTGCCGCTGTTCAACCTCAGCTATTCAGTGGGCAAGCTGCACCAGTACTCGGTGGATCTGTACCCCACGCTGGAAGCGGAAACCGAGCTGAACGTCGGCTTTTCCAACGTCACCAACATCCGCCTTGCCACCAGCCAGGACCGGCTTGACGAATACCATTACTATGCCGGCGTTGCCCGCACCATCGGCGTAGAAGTCAACTTCCTCACCCCGGACCAGGTGCGCGAAGTCTGGCCACTGTGCGAGACGCAGAACATCCTCGGCGCCATCCAGCACCCGGCCGACGGTTACATCCAGCCCGCCGACCTGACGCAGGCGCTGGCCAAGGGCGCGCGCAACCGTGGCGCCAAGATCTATCGCAACACGGTCGTCACCGGCATCACGCAGAAGCCGAACGGCGAATGGGTCGTCTCCACCGACCAGGGCGACATCACTTGCGAACACGTCGTTTCCGCCTCGGGCAACTTCGCCCGCCAGACCGGCGCGATGGTCGGCCTCGACATCCCGGTCGTCCCGGTCGAGCACCAGTACGTCGTCACCGAACCCCACCCCGCGATCTTGGAACGGCGCGCCAAGGGCCTGCCCGAAATGGGCGTGCTGCGTGAATCCGACGCATCGTGGTACATGCGCGAGGAAGCAGGTGGCCTGCTGCTTGGGCCCTATGAAGTCGGCGCGCCAGCATGCTACCTTGATGGCCCCGCGCCGAACGCGGAATACGAACTCTTCCCGGACGCGCTGGAGCGCCTCGAACCCTACATCCTCGCGGCCATCGAGCGCGTTCCCGCGTTTGGCGAAGTGGGCGTAAAGAAGGTGTACAATGGCGCCATCGCCTACACCCCGGATGGTTCGCCCATCGTCGGCCCGGCCTGGGGCAAAAAGAACTTCTGGCTGAACGAAGGCCATTCCTTCGGCATCACCGCCGCCGGCGGCGCGGGCTGGCAGCTGGCCAACTGGATCGTCGAGGGCGAACCCTCCATCGACATGATGGGCGTCGATCCGCGTCGCTTTGGCGACTACGCCGGTCGCGGTTACCTTGTTGAAAAGAACGAGGAAGCCTACGCCAAGGTGTTCACTGTCCACTATCCGGACGAAGAACGCGAAGCCGCCCGCCCGCTGCGCCAGACCCCCTGCTATGACCGCATGAAGAAGCTGGGCGCCGTGTTCGGCAGCGTGTTCGGCTGGGAACGCCCCAACTGGTTCGCGCCCGAAGGCTACCAGCTGAGCGACGAGGACCTCGACCGCGCCGACGTGATCCTAAACCACAACCACCCGGATGTGGACGGTGAACCGATCCGCGAAAAGTGGTCGTTCCGCCGCTCCAATTACTTCGAGTTCGTGGGCCAGGAATGCCGCCACGTGCACGAAAAGGTCGGCCTGCAGGACATGAGCGCCTTCGCCAAGTGCGAGATCTCCGGCCCCGGTGCCGAAGCGTGGCTCGACGGCCTGCTGACCAATGCCGTGCCCAAGAACGTCGGGCGCGTCTCCCTGTCGTACCTGCTCACTTCGCGCGGCGGCGTACGCAGCGAATTCACCGTCTACAAGATGGGGCCACAGCGGTACTACCTCGTCTCGGCCGGCGCCTATGAACGGCACGACCACGACTATTTGAAGAAGGCGATGCCGACCGATGGTTCGGTGACATTCGAGCGCCTGACCACCGCCATGGGCGTGCTGGTGCTGGCAGGGCCGCGTTCGCGCGACGTGCTGGCCAAGCTGACCGACACGGACCTGTCGAACGAGACATTCCCGTGGCTGACGGGCAAGACCATCAGCATCGGCGCCGCCCCAGTCGAAGCCCTGCGCGTCAACTTCATCGGCGAGCTGGGCTGGGAAATTCACCACCCGATCGAGATGCAGAACTACATCTTCGACAAGCTGATGGCGGCGGGTGCGGAATTCGACATCAAGCCTTTCGGGATTCGCGCAATGGTGTCGATGGCGCTGGAAAAGAGCTACAAGCTCATCCCGCGTGAACTGTCGGTGGAATACTCGGCCTATGAAAGCGGGCTCGACCGCTTCATCAGCCTGAAGAAACCGGGCTTCCACGGCAAGGACGCACTCCTTGCGTGGAAGGAAAAGGGCGGCGCCAACACGCTCGTCACCATGGAAGTCCACGATGTGACCGACGCCGACGCGCGCGGTTCCGAAGTGATCCTGAAGGGGGATGAAGTGGTCGGCCGCGCCACCTCGGGCGGCTATGGCTGGCGCATCAACAAGAGCATCGCACTCGCCATGCTCAATCCCGCCGACGCGGCCGTGGGCACCGAACTGGAAATCGTGATCCTGGGCAGGCGCCACCGCGCAACCGTGATCGCGGACTCCCCGTTCGATGCCGAAAACGCCGCGCTGCGGGCCTGATCGAGCTCGGGCAAGCAGAACAAGAAGGGCGCTCCGTTGCAACCGACGGGGCACCTTTCGCCTTTGGGACAGGAGATCGGACAAGGCCATGCGTCTTCCCTCGGAGTTTGACCTTCATGCGTTGGAAGTCTTCATCCTGACCGTCGATCTCGGCGGGATGACGCCCTGCGCGCTGCGGCTGAACGTGACGCAATCCGCCGTGTCGCAAGCCATCGCAAGACTCGAAAACGGACTTGGCACCGCCCTGTTCGACCGGTCGCTTCGTCCGCTGGGCATCACGCCCGCCGGCCGTTCGCTGTATGCGCAAGGACTGGGACTGCTGTCCGAAGCCAAGCGCGTTTATGACGGCGTGCGCGAGGAATCGGACCAGCCCATCGATTCCGTCACCATTGCCATGTCGGAAAGTCTGGCGACGCAGCTGACCGCACCGTTGCTCAAGGAATACGGCAACCGCGCCAACCGCTGGACCATGCGATCCGGCCTGTCGTTGAAGCATCACGCAGAGTTCCTCGCTCGCCGGTTCGACATGCTGGTAACCGGCAGCAACATGCTGGAGCGCGAAACGGGGCTGGACCACCGCCTGATTCTGGAAGATCCCTTCGTCCTGCTGCTGCCGGTCGACTATGACGGACCGACCGAGCCTGAGCGCATCCCCGCCACCCTACCCTTCATCCGCTACACGCTGGATTCAGGCACCGGCCAGCGGATTGAACAACAACTCACCCGCATGCGCCTGCGCCTGCCCAACACCATCGAGGTGGAAATCACGCACCAGCAACTGACGACCGTGGCACTGGGCATGGGCTGGAGCATCACTTCGCTGCTATGCTTGGCCGCCCAGCCTAACCTGATGAACAAGATGCGAGTGGAACCGCTGCGCAAGGGCCGCTTCTCGCGCCGCATCGAGGTCGTCTCACGCACGGGAGAACTGGGCGACCTGCCCGAATGCACGACGCAACTGGCCCAGCGCGTGCTGCGTGAACAGACCTTCCCGCCCGTCATTCAGATACTGCCCTGGGTGGAAGAGTTGCTCCACTGGACCTGACCGCTTGAGGCCAGCTCAACCGCCGCGTTGAAATAATTGGCGTTGCACATGAACGTGCGTGTGCCAGTCCTTGTACCACGGAATGCGCGCAGCGGCGCCTTGGCGGCGCTTGGCCCGAAGACACGCAAGGGGAGCGATTGATGAACGAGCTGTCGACTGCGCCTGTGCTTCAGGTGTTGAAGGACGAACGCAAACTGTCCTACCTGAACGCAGAAGGCATGGACCGTCCGCTCATCAGCACGCTGGGCGATGCCGTGCTGGACCGGGCCCGCGGGTATCGCATCGCGCGGCTGCGGGCCAAAATGGCCGAATACGACTGCGATGCCATGCTGATGTATGACCCGGTCAACATCCGCTATGCGTTCGACAGTTCCAACATGAGCATCTGGACCATGCACAACGCGGCGCGATACGCGCTGGTGCTGGCCGACGGTCCGGCGATCATGTTCGAGTTCGACGGATGCGAGCACCTGAACCACGGTCTGCCCACCATCGACGAAGTGCGCCCCGCCGTCTCGTGGCTCTATTTCTCCGCGGGCGACCAAGCCGAGCACCGCATGAACGAATGGGCGGACGAGATTGCCGCCATCGTGAAGCGCGGCCCCGGACCTGTGCGTTTGGGCGTGGACAAGCTGGAACCCTCGGGCGCATTTGCGTTGCAGGCGCGCGGCCTGACCGTAATCGACGGGCAGGAAATCCTGGAAATGGCGCGTGCCATCAAGAGCGCCGACGAGATCGAGCTGATGCGCTGGACCGTGCGCGTGTGCGAAGCGGGCATGGCGCGGATGTACGAAATGTCCGAACCCGGGCGCACCGAGCGCGAGATCTGGGCTGAACTGCATTTCGAAAACGCGCGCAGCGGCGGCGAATGGCTGGAAACCAAACTGGTCACCGCCGGGCCGCGCACCAACCCGTGGTACAACGAATGCTCGGACTATCGCATCCAGCTGGGTGACATGATCAGCTTCGATACCGACATGGTCGGCCCCTATGGCTATTGCGCCGATCTGTCGCGGTCATGGACCTGCGGCCACGTGGCCATGACGGCCAAGCAGAGGGAACTGTATGCGGCGGCGCTGGACCAGATCAACCACAACCTGTCGCTGCTGAAGCCCGGCGTCACCTTTGCCGAATTCAACGCAAAGTCGTGGGCCATTCCGGAAAAGTACCAGCCTTATCGCTATTCGCTGGCGCTGCACGGCACTGGCCTGTGCGATGAATGGCCCACCGTGCTGCTGCACCCGGACTTCGCGAAGAACTGCACCGGCACCATCGAAGCAAACATGGTGCTGAACGTGGAAAGCCTGATCGCCGAGGAAGGCTCGGAAAGCATCAAGCTGGAAACGCAGGTGCTGATTACCGAAACCGGCGCGGAACGGCTCGACACGTTTCCGTGGGAAGAAATCTGACACAGCCGCCGCAGGGCGCAAAAAAGGCCTTTTTTGTCATGGCGCCCTTCAGACCTCGTTCGACGCCTTGCTCAGCAACACGCCGTTTGTTTCCGGGGCAAAGACCAACGCGACCACGGCACCCACCACACACAGGCCCGTGGCCGCCGCCATCGTTGCCGGCATGCCCAGCTGCTCCATCGAAATCGGCAGCAGGAATGTGCCCATCGCCGCGCCGATGCGCGAAGCCGCGGTGGCAAAGCCCACGCCTGCGCCGCGAATGTCGGTGGGGAAGACCTCACCCGGATAGACCACGGTGAGCGTCGCCGCCATCGCGTTGAAGAACGAGAACGTCAGAACACCCACCATCACCAGGGTTGTCGTTTGCCCCGGCACCGCCAGAAGAGCCATGGCCGCAACGCTGATAAATGACGGCACGATGCACAGCGCGCGGCGGCCCCACGTGTCGATGAACGCGGTGCAGAACAGCACGCCGAGCATGGCGAGGCCATTAAGCGCAAGGCCCCCCGTCATGCCATCGCCCAACCCGAGATGCTGCAGCACGATAGGAGCAAAAGCGCCAATGGCAAAGAACGGGGTGACGTTGCACAGCCAGTAGGTCGAGATGAAGAACGTCGTCTTCGCATGCGGCGGGCGGAACAGGTGGCGGAACGATAGCGTCTTTTCCGCAGGCGCGGCGCGCAAGTCCGCCACCTCTTCGGCGGGCATGTACTCGGTGGCGATGGCCATCGCCTCATCGCTGCGGCCAACGCTCATCAGCCAGCGCGGGGATTCCGGCGTGCCCAGCCGCATCAACAACACGATCAGCGTCGGCACCGCACTCAGCGCCAGCATGAAGCGCCAGTCGAGCGCGGTGGACACCGTCAGCCCCCACGCCAGCGCATAAGCGCCGGTGTACCCTGCAAACCAGCCGATTTCCTGCAACGACAGCAACCGCCCGCGAATGCGCGCGGGCACGAATTCCACCAGCATCGGCCAGCCGATGGCATAGTCTGCACCGATCGCCACGCCCATCAGGAAGCGGACGAGGAACAGCTGGTTCGCATCGGTCACGAAATACTGCGCCAGCGATCCCGCCAGAAAAGCCATCAGGTCGATGGTGAACATCGGACGCCGCCCGATCTTGTCCGCCAGGAACCCACCCAGCGGCCCGCCGAGGAAGATGCCGAACAAGGGAGACGCCCCGATCAGCCCCTGCCACGTCGCCGTCAAATGCAGGTCGGCAGTGATGCCCGGCATCAGCACGCCGATGATGCCAAGGATGAACCCGTCGATGAACATGCCCCCGGCAATCATCGCGGTCAGCTTGGCAACGAACTTGCGCTGCGTGGGCGTCAACACGCTGCCCGGCGCGCCGCCGCGGAAACCGTGCGTCTGGCTCGGCTGCATTTGTTTTCTCCCCAGCCCGGTTTCGGGTGATGCGGCAGGTTCTTTCGCAGTTGACCCGGCTTCAAGCGCCAAAAAGTTCACATCACGGATGAATCACATTCATCTTCCAATGGGGGCCGGTTGCTTGCCGGCTGATACCGCAGTAAGCTTCGGCAGTGTCCAGACGAACCTACAATTTGCCTCCCCTGAGCACGCTCACTACATTCGAGGCTGCGGCGCGGCATCTGAGCTTCAAGAATGCCGCGGGTGAGTTAGGGGTAACCCCAGGTGCCGTCAGCCATCAGGTGAAGGCGTTGGAGGCGGAGCTGAAGGTCCCACTGTTCCGCCGCGTTCATCAACGGGTCTTGCTCACCGCGCAGGGCGCGCAACTATACAGCACCCTTTTGCGCAGCTTCACCGAGATCGCCAACGATTTGCGCGCGATCCGCGAAAGCGGCGGTGAAAAGCGCGTGACAATTGGTGCCACCTCCGCCGTCGCCCAGCTGTGGATTGCCGATGTCCTTGCCGGCTTCTGGCGCGACCACCCCGACGTGACGGTCGATCAGGTCATTTCAGATCACGGTTTTGGCAAGGCGCCGACAATCGACATGTACATCAGTTATGGCCAAGATCACCGTGCGGGGTGGGAACAGCGTGCGCTATATTGCGACGAGATGATCGTTGTGGGCAGTCCTGCCATGGCCGAACGGCTGCGTAATGCCACCATCGCTGACATTGCAGCCGAGCGCCTCGTCCACCTCGACGCGGCCGAGGGGCACTGGACGACGTGGAGCGACTGGTTCCGCGCGCACGGGGTTCCCGAACCGGAAGCGCGCGGCCTGCGCGCCAACAACAGCATGATCGTGCTGCGCGCCGCCATGGATGGCCAAGGCCTTGCACTCGGCTGGCGGCGGCTGATGGCGCCGCTTCTAGAAAGCGGGCGGCTGGCGGTGTGCGGCCCACACCGCATGGCGTCGCCTCACGGCTATTACCTGGTCTCGCGGGTGGATTCGGAACTTTCCACTCCTGCCCGGATGCTGCGGGAATGGATCTGCAACGCGCTCCAAGAGGGGTAGAATTCAGGCCCAGATATCGCCGATTACATAGCCTTCGGGAAACGGATCGTCATGGTCCAGAACAAGTGTGTTTAGGCCGGATATCCACGCCGTGCCGCTAATAGTCGGCACCACGGCCTTGCGCGCGCCCAGCGTTTTTTCTTCGACCAGCTGCCCGGTGAATACGTTGCCGAGAATGCCCTGATGGCGGAAGTCGGTAAAAAGGGGCAGTTTACCCCTGGCATACAGAACAGCCATCTTGGCGGAAGTACCAGTGCCGCACGGGCAACGGTCCAGCGCGCCGGTCCATGTCGCCGGGTCATCCCAGGATAGCGGCCCCGAGGCCATTGTCACCGCGTTCTTCCAGTCGGCGCGCGGATCGTTAGTGGGGCCAGACAGCTGTGATATGGTGATGCTAACGCCCGGATAATCGGGGTGCGCCACGGGAAGTTGCTCCATTGCCGCCTGCCGGATCATTGAGGAAACGCGCGCAATCTCACCGCCATGCTCGGGGATCAGCTCCAGCCCCTTGAACTGGCGCACATCGGCGATGACGTAGAACATCCCGCCCCAGCCCACATCCACCGTCACTTTGCCAAGATGCGGCACGTCGATCACCGCATCAAGATGCGCGGCAAAGGCCGGCACGTTGCGGAACCGCACACTTTTCACCTTGCCGTCGCTGCACTGGGCCGTCACGTGGATCAGTCCGGCAGGCGCTTCCAGCACCAGTTTCGTCTCTGGTTCCTTCATCGGCAACATGCCCATTTCCAGCAGCACCGTGACCACGGCAATGGTGTTGCCGCCCGACATCACTGGATATTCCACCTGCTCCATGATGATGTAGCCAGCGTCAGCTTCCGGATGCGAGGGCGGCACGATCAGGTTGCAGCAATGTGCCGGATAGCCGCGCGGTTCGCGCAGCATCAGCTTGCGCAAGCTATCGTCGTTCGCCTCCAGCCACTGCATCTTTTCTAAACTGTTAGCACCCGGCACGAGGGGTACGCCGCCCGTTATCACACGCATGGGTATGCCTGCATGCGTGTCCACCGCTTGAATTGTCCGCTTGTACCCCATAGGCTTCGCATCCTTGAACAGGATCAGGCAATCGGCCCGGTCTGCGTAGCATCCGCCAGCCATGGCAACCGCTCGAACAGCACGGGCAGAACTTCGTCGGCCAGGATGGCCCGGCATTCGTTGGTGACGATTTCCGGCGCGCTGCCCAGCGCTCCGTCACGCGCGATCAGCGTCATCCGCCGACTGAACGCGCCCCGGCCGATGGGCTGCACGATCAGGTCATCCAGCAGGTGCGGCGTCTGGAACAGGCACAACGGGGTGGTAATGCCCCACCCCAGCCCTTGTGACACCGCGCTCGTCTGCCCGGTGCAGGAATCGAATTCGATCTGCATCGGGAACTTGAAGCGCAATCGCTCCATTTGCGCCTCTGTCTGCCGCCCCGCTGACGACCGTAGCGAAAAGCGGATCATGGTCCGCTCCGCCAGATGCGGCCCGAGTTCCATCGGCAGATCGAACCCCCTGGGGAACATCAGCACGTATGGTTCGGACAGGATCAGGTGTCGTTCCAGTCCGATCAAGTCCGCGATATTTCCCTCCTCGGTGATCATAATGTCGGCAGTGTGAGAATTGAACTTCGCCCGCTGTTCCGGCATCAACCCGTTGGAAATGCGCCAAAAGCGCGAAAGCTCGCTACGCCGCTTGTACAACCTCGGCCCCAGCACGTTGGCCAGACTTTCCGGCATGGCAATGGCCAAGGAGGCAAGCCCCCCGCTTTCCGCTTCCGATGCCGCGACAAAAGCCTGCTGGACTTCTCCCAGGATTTTCTGGCTGTGCCGCAGCAACGCGTGTCCCGCACCGGTCAGCACAATCGGCCGAACGCCCCGATCGAACAGCTGCTTTCCGACTGCTGCTTCTAGCGCGGAAATCGTCTGCGAAATGCTCGACTGGGTCAGTCCAAGCACTTCGGCCGCACGCGTCATCCCGCCCTGCTCGGCCGTCACCACGAAGGCCTGCAGTGCGCGGAATTCGAAACTGCTCGGCAGTTGGGTTTTCTTGCTCATTGCCGCTCACGCCTTCTCCCCGGTGGCTCGTTTGGCGTACCCACGGGGTCCTGTATCATATTCCCGTCATCTTGCTCCCGTCAGCATGTCCGAAACGACTGAAGCGCCTCCGCTCAGCCGCTCCGCAAACGCCGCCGGATCGCGTATTCGCAATCGTGGCGAAGGCCCGGTTACCGACAGCAGCCCGATCAACGCGCCGGAGCTGGCCCGGACCGGCACCGCCAGCGAAAACAGGCTTTCCTCCAGCTCGTCGTCGATCAGCGCATAACCTTGCGCGCGCACCGCGTGCAGGTGCTCGATCAGCGCGGCCATCGTGGTGATCGTCTTGGCCGTCAGTCGCACCAACGGTTCCGGCACCACTTGCCGTACCCGCTCGTCTGGCAGGTACGACAACATCAGCTTGCCCATCGCGCTGGCGTGCAACGGCAATTCCAACCCGATATACGCAGCAGCCGAGACGGTGATCAGGCGCGATGCCGATGCTTCCGCAATCAGCTCGAACTCCGTCTCGCCGTTCACGACCGCATAGTTGATCGTCTCGTTCAGCTCACCGGCAAGCCCGGCTAGAACCGGCTGCACTTGCGCGATCAGCCCGGCGTACGGATCGGCCCGACGCCCCAGACGGGCCACTTTCCAGCCCAGCCGGTACTTGGCGCCGTTCTTTTCGACAAAGCCCGTCTGCGTCAGGCTAAGTAACAGGCGGAACACCGTCGGCCGCGACATGCGCATCTTCTGCGCCAGTTCGGTCGCAGTCGCGCCGCCCGGGTGCCAGCCCAGTTCGGTCAGCAACGCCATCGCCTTAATGACCGATTTGTTGGTCTGGTCCCCGGCATCGACCACGTCGTCCGGCTCGTCGTGCAGATCGGGAAAGGCTGACATGGCGGCCCGTGCTCCTGCTCTGGCCGCTCTCAGCCCTCCGCCCCCTTGGCGGTGTCGCCCAGCAGGCGACCCGCGGTCTCAGGCGCCAGCCAAACGGTCACGATCGCACCGAACAGCGAGATTCCCGCCGCGATCCACATGGTTCCGCCAATGCCCAGCTTTTCCATGGCCGTCGGCAGGAAAAACGTGCCGGCGGCCGCCCCGACGCGCGAAATCGCCGTGGCAAAGCCCACGCCCGTGCCGCGCACCTCGGTGGGAAACACTTCGGCCGGGAACACGCTGGTCAGGCAGTTGCCGACGGCGTTGGCGAACGAAAACACCAGGACCGACGCCACAATTAGCACCACCGCCCCAGCCGGTGCCGCGGCGACGACCGCCAGCCCGACCGTGGAAATGCTCAGCGCGGCAATCGCCAGCTTACGGCGGCCCACAGGCTCCACCAGCGCCACAGTCAACACCACGCCCAGCAAGGCGAGGAAATTGAGCGCAAGGCCACCGGTCAGACCATCATGCAGCCCAAGGTGTTCCAGCACGACCGGCGCGAACGTGCCGATGGCGAAGTACGGGGTTACGCACGCGAACCAGAAGATCGAAACGAACAGGGTGGACCTGATGTGTTCGGCCGAAAACAACGGGCCGAAGCCGCCCTGCTTCTTTTCCTCTTCATAGTGAAGATCGGCCTGTTCGTCGTCTTCCATGTACTGCTTGGCCAGTTCGATGGCTTCCTCGCGGCGGCCCACGCTGATCAGCCAGCGCGGCGACTCCGGCGTGCCAAGGCGCATCATCAGCACGATCACGGTCGGCACGGTGCTCAGGCCCAGGATCACGTTCCAGCCCGCGATGTCATACATCGTGAACGCCCAGCCCAGCGCGTAGGCGATCAGGAATCCGACATACCAGCCCACTTCCTGCACCGATAACAGCTTGCCGCGCATGCGAGCAGGCGCAAATTCGGCCAGAAGCGGCCAGCCGATGGAATAGTCCGCGCCGATCGCCATGCCCATCAGCACGCGCACCGCAAACAGCTGCCACGCATCGGTGACCACGAACTGCAGCACCGACCCGATGAGGAAGGTGGCGAGGTCGATAGTGAACATCGGCTTGCGGCCCACCTTGTCGGCCATGTAGCCGCCCAGCGGGCCCCCGAGGAAGATGCCGATCATCGCGGAGGCGCCGATCAGGCCCTGCTCGAACAGGGTCAGGCCCATGTCGCGCGTGATGGCGGGCATCACCGTGCCCATGCTGCCCAGCACGAAGCCGTCGATGAACATGCCGCCCGAAATCAGGAAGGCCAGCTTGACAATGAACTTGTGGCGCTGGGCCGCTATCTGTTGCGGCGTTCCGCTCAGATTAATCCCCGCCGGTGCGGCATTATGCACGTGTCTTCTCCCCAAATCGCGAAGAGCCCCTTGGCCAGCCCGGCGAGCCCGCATGGGCCCTACGCCTTGACGACCATCTCCTTCTTCCCATCTTCGTCCATTATTCGGACGCTGCGTTCAAAACATAAAATCATTGACATGAAATGGTCAAGCAAATCGCGCTAAAAGGGTGGCGCCATGCGCAAAATTCCGGCGTGGATGTCGTTTCTGGTCGACCTTGCGTCGCTTTTCGGCACGCAAAACAGCGAAACCCGGGCCACATTTGCCCGGTAGGCGCACAACGAGTCGGCAAAGTTGAGATCGACTTGGAGCGACCTAAACCGACTTGGACGGGGTCAAGGAGAAGCAGGATGGCAGATTTGACGGGCAAGGTGACCCTGGTGACCGGTGCCGCGGGCGGCATCGGCGGCGCGCTGGTGCGGCGCCTGCGCGCCCAAGGCGCGCGCGTCGCGGTGAGCGATCGGGACGTCGCAGGGATCGAGGCCGAGGCGCATCTGCCGGGCGACCTGCGCGATCCCGCGTTCTGCGATGGCCTGCCGGGCGCGGTCATGACGGCGCTGGGGCGGATCGACATCGTGATCAACAACGCGGGCGTGATCACCCGCGGTCCAGTGACTGAAACCAGCGATGACGACTGGAATTTGTCTTTGGGAGTCAACGTCGAAGCCCCCTTCCGCATCTGCCGCGCAGCCATTCCGCTGATGGCCGGCGCGGGCGGTGGGGCAATCGTCAACATCGCATCGTGCTGGGGCCTGCGCCCGGGTCCGAACCACGCGGTGTACTGCATGACCAAGGCCGCGCTCGCCTCGCTGACGCAGTGCATGGGCATGGACCACGCGCACCAGGGCATCCGCATCAACGCCGTCTGCCCCAACGAGGTCAACACCCCGATGCTGCGCACCGGCTTTGCCAGGCGCGGCTTCGATCCCGACACCGCGATTGCGGACCTGAACGAAACCGTGCCGATCGGCCGCATTGCCGAGCCGGAGGACATTGCCGACGTGGCGCTGTTCCTGGCCTCGGACGCGGCACGCTATGTCGTTGGCGCCTGCATCGAGGTGAACGGCGGGAAGCCCGTGTCGTGAGGCGCTTTGACGGCAAAGTCGTGCTGGTCACTGGCGGCAGCCAAGGGATTGGCCAGGGCATCGCGCGCCGTTTCCGCGAGGAAGGCGCGCGCGTGTTCACCGCGCAGCGGGGGCAAGACGCCGAGTTCGAGGGAATCGAGGCTGACTTGTCCGCCCCCGACAGCCCGCCGCGCGTCGTGGCCGAAGTGATGGAGCGCGCGGGGCGGCTGGATGCGCTGGTTAACAACGCTGGGATGATGCGCGAGGCTCGCGTCGAGGACATGAGCCTTGCGGACTGGCAGTTCAACATAGCGGTGAACCTGACCGCGCCGTTCCTGCTGATAAAGGCCGCGCTGCCACACTTGCGCGCAACGAAAGGGGCCATCGTCAACATCGGGTCCATCGAAGGCATCGGCTGCAACCCGCAGCATGCCTCGTACAGCGCGACCAAGGCGGGGCTGCATGGCCTGACTCGCGCCGTGGCGGTCGATCATGGCGAGGATGGCATCCGCTGCAACGCCGTGGCACCCGGCTGGATCGACAGCGAACTATCTGAAATCTATATCGAATCCATGCCCGATCCGGTCGCATTTCGGCAGAAGATCAGCAAGATCCATCCGGTTCGCCGCACCGGAACCCCGGCAGACGTGGCCGGGCTGGTGGCCTTCCTGTGCTCGGAGGACAACGGGTTCATTACCGGGCAGACCTATACCATCGACGGTGGCCGCACGGTGCAGTTGCCGTTGCCCTAACGGAAAAATGGCGGCGCCTCCGGCAATCCGAAGCGCCCCCTCATTCCAGCCTGTCAACGCGACCCGACAGGCTCAGTCGTTTCGTGCTCTCCATTCCTTATAGCGGATTACCGCATTGGCGCCGATTTCGCGGAAGGGCTGCGGCGGCAGGCGGCGCGGCTGGTCTTCTGCAGTAAAGTGGCGCGTGATGTCGCTTTCCACGCCACAGGCGAGTTCCGCCGCGCAGATGCCGGTCAACGTGCCGCGCGCAGTGCCGAGGCCGTTCTGGACGCAGCCCGACCAAACACCGTCATCGACCTGACGCGCAACCGCCACGCCGTTGAGAGTCAGGCACAAGTGCCCGGCCCAGCCGTATTGCATCTTCATGCCGGAAAGCTGAGGGAAGCGATCCTCGAACTTCTGCTGCATGACCTTTCCCGCGCGCGGCAAGTCCCTGGTCAGGTTCATGCCCGGGCGCAACGCAGAGACGGTGCGCGTGATGATGCGGTTACCGCCCTGCCCGGTGTCGATGCGGCGCATGGTCGTGCCCATCGGATCGGACGGAGTGATGCCCCAGCGCGGCTTTCCGCCCAAGCGTGCAAGGTCATCCACGCTGAGTTCGGGCGTCATCACCGCGAACAGGAACAACTGCATCAACCGTCCCTTTGCCACGCCGAAGCTTTCCAGGTGGCCGTTGACGGTGAGGATGACGCGCGGAGTCGACACGCTGCCTTGCGCGGTGCGCACACGCCAGTCACTGCCCTGCCGGTCAAAGCCCAGTACGGGCGAGTTCTCGCATATCTGAACCCCTTGTGCGGCAAGTCCGGCGCCAAGTCCGCGGATGTAACCGGCCGGTTGCAGCATGACAGTGCCGGGGGTGTAGAGGCCTGACAGATAATGCCGCGAGCCGGTGAGCGCCTGCATGGTGGCGGCATCGAGCATCTCGTAGCCTTCGCCCAAGTGGGCCAGATGCTGCGCATAGCTTTCGTTCTGCGCATGCGCGGCTTCGCTGGCCGCGCCGTTCACCTTGCCCGCGGGGTCGAAGAAATTGCGGTCGATGCCGTATTCCTCGACTGCTGCGCCCGCGAACGCGATGGCGCCGCGATTGAGGCGGGTCATCGCCATGTCATCGCCCGCGCCAGCGTAATCCTCGGAAATCAGATCGTGCGGCAGATCGATCATGAAGCCCGAGTTGCGGCCCGCCGAGGATTCGGCAAGGCGGCAGGCATCGAGCACCAAGATGCGCGCATTCGGGTGAAGCTGCTTCAGCCGACGCGCGGCGGAGAGGCCGGCAAAACCGGCCCCGATCACCACGAAATCCGCGGTGATGTTACCCGTCAGCGGGGTTGCCGCCGACGGGTAATCACCGATGATCGCGTTCCACCCTGCCGTTCCGGGCAGGGCCGGCAAATGACGGGCGGTGTAGCGCTTCACGCGACGCTTTCGTCCGCATCGTCCGAGAGGTCCACCCAGATCGTCTTGAGCTGGGTATACTGATCGTGCGCGTGGATGCCATTGTCGCGCCCGCCAAAGCCCGACTGCTTGAAGCCGCCGAACGGGGTGGAAATGTCCCCTTCGCCAAAGCTGTTGACCGTGACGGTGCCGGCACGGATGGCACGGGCCCCGCGCAGCGCCTTCTTGACGTTGGCGGTGTAGATCGACGCGGCGAGGCCGTATTCGGTGTCGTTGGCGAGTGCGATTGCTTCGTCAAACGTCTCGACCGTCAGCACCGACAGGACGGGGCCGAAGATTTCCTCGCGCACCGGTCGCGCATCGCGATCGGCGAAATCGAGGATGGTGGGTTCGACAAAGCCATCCTTTGCCTTGCCGCCCAGAAGCACCTTCTGGCCCTTTTCGAAGAACGAGCAGACCTTGTCGAAGTGCGCCTTGGAAACGAGCGCACCGACCCGGTTCAGCGGATCGAGCGGATCGCCCATGGGCCATTCGCGGGCGTGGGCAACCACACGTTCGAGCAGCGCGTCCTTGACGCCCTTTTGCACGATCAGGCGCGAGGAGGCCGAGCAGTTTTCGCCCATGTTCCAGAACGCACCGTTGACGATGTGCGCGGCCACGCGATCAAGGTTCTCGGCATCATCCAGCACCACGGCCGGGTTCTTGCCGCCCATTTCGAGCGTGACTTCCTTCATGTTCGATTCCGCGGCGTACCCGAGGAAGCGACGGCCCGTCGCGGTGGAGCCGGTGAAGGACACAGCGTCGATATCCATGTGGCGACCGATGGGTTCACCCACGGCGGAGCCGCTGCCGGGCAGGACGTTGAACACGCCCGCCGGAAGGCCGGCTTCCATCGCCAGTTCAGCCACACGCAGCGCGGTCAGCGTGGTTTCCACGGCGGGCTTGACGATGACCGAGCAACCGGCTGCAAGCGCGGGGCCGATCTTCCAGGCCAGCATGAGCAGGGGGAAGTTCCACGGCAGGACAAGGCCGACGACGCCGACGGGTTCACGCACCACCATGGCGATGTGATTGTCCGACGCAGGCGATACCTGATCGTAGATCTTGTCGATCAGTTCGGCATGCCACTTCAGACAGTGCACGGTTTCAGGCACGTCCACGGTGGAACAATCGTAGATGGTCTTGCCGCTGTCGAGGCTTTCCATCACGGCCAGTTCGTGCGCGTTGCGCTCGATCAGCTTGGCAAGGCGCAGCAACACTTCCTTGCGCTCACCCGGATGGAGGCGCGACCAGCGACCATCCTCGAACGCATCGCGCGCCCTGGCCACCGCAAAGTCGACGTCCGCGGCATCGCACGCGGCAATGCTGGCAAGGACTTCACCCGTGGCGGGGTTAGTCGTGTCAAAGGTCTTGCCCGAAATGGCCGGACGGAAGGTGCCGTCAATGAACGCGCCGTTCGGCAGCATCAGGCCCTTGGCGATGGCCTTGTATTCCTCGGTCGTCAGAAGATCGGTCATCGTCGCTTACTCCGCTTCGATTTCGGCCACGGTGCGCTTCAGCACGCGGACCACCTGTTCGAGCTGGCGCTTGTCATCCTTGTTCAGCGCCTTCAGCGGGGGACGCGGCGGGCCGGCATAGTGGCCGTCCAGCTCGCAACCGTGCTTGATGCATTGGATGAACTTGCCGCCCTGTTCCAGCACGCGCATCAACGGCATCAGTGCCGACATTATGCGGCGCCCTTTGGTGAAGTTGCCTTCTCCCACGCAGGCGTTCCACAGCGCGATGTGTTCCTTCGGCAGGAAATTGGACCCGCCGCAAACCCAGCTGCGGCCACCCCACGCAAAGAATTCCAACGCCTGGTCATCCATACCGCACGACATCTGGATGTGCGGATAGTCACGCGCCAGAAGGTGGACGCGGTTGATGTCGCCCGAGCTTTCCTTGATGGCGCAGAAGTTGCGGCTGCGGCCCACGCGGTCGAGGAATTCCTCACCCATGGAAATGCCCATGCGGCCGGGGTAATTGTACAGCATGATCGGCAGGTCGGCAGCACGATCGATGGCGAGCGCGTTCAGCGCGTTCTCGCGCTCGGTCGGCACCGAATAGGGCGGCGAGCCGACGAGAATGGCGGCAGCCCCCATCTTGGCCGCAGCTTCTGCCATCACGATCGAATCTTCAAGGCGGATGGCCACCGTGCCCACGATCAACGGCACGCGATCCCCGATCACGTCCTTGGCGAAGGCGGCGAGTTCGACGCGCTCCTCCATCGACTGGGCGTAGTATTCGCCAGTCGAGCCGCCATTGATCAACCCGTGCACGCCGGACGCGATCAGGTATTCGATCATCGCGGCGAACGCGTCGCGATCGATGCTGCCGTCTTCACGGTGCGGCGTGATGACGGGCGTGTATATGCCCTCGAACTTCATGAAGTTCCTCTTTTTCAAAGTCCCGCCGGCACGATCCCCAAAGGGATCTCGATGCTGGCAGGCGTAACGAATTTCTCGATCTGGGCGCGCGAAAGCTCCCAGTGCGATACGGCCATGTCGGCGGCGCCTTGTGCATCACCCACTTCGATCAGAGCGATGAACTGGTCGTGGTGATCGGCGGCCTTTTCCTGTTCGTGCCGGAATTCAGGCGCGCGCGCGCTGTAGAACGTCATGCCGATGCGGGCGTGGTCGATCAGCAGGCGGCGCAAGCTGGGCATCAGGTATTCGTTGCCGGCCATCTCGCCGATCAGCCAGTGAAAGCGTTCGTTGCACAGCGTGCGTTCGGCCGCATCGCCATTGGCAACGGCCTGGCGGAACTGGCGCTGGCATTCCTTCAGCCGCTCGATCTGCGCGGGCGTGGCGTTTTCGGCGGCAAGGCGCGAGGTGGCGGCGTAGACCATTGGCGCCACCATGAAGAAGTTGCGCATCGCCGATTGCGACATCGGCGCAACTTGCGCACCCCGGTTGGGATGCAGCACGACATAACCCTCGCCCGCCAGCTCGCGCAGGATCTCCCGCAATGGAGGGCGCGAAATGCCATAAGCCTCGGCCAACTCGGATTCGTCGAGATACTGACCCGGCGCGATCGCTTGCGTCAGGATGCACCGGCGCAGATCGTCGATGCAACCGCTCTTGCGGGTGCGACTGTTGCCGGGCAGCGGGGTGGTCTCGATCATGGCTGGCGAATGTCCGGAGCTTGCTTCGCATTTATCTATACTCTAAAATACATATTGTCTACATTGCATTTGCCGATCATGAGACCGGGTTCCCACGCGTGACGGAGAGACATGGCGATGGAATGTGCGCAGCATTTCCTGTTTGCCTTGGTGGATGGGTTCACCCACATCGCGTTTTCCTGCGCGGTGGAGCCGCTGCGCATCGCCAATCTGGTCAGCGGAAAGGCACTTTATCGCTGGTCTTTTGCTGCGCACGGCGGGCAGTGGGCGACGGCATCCAACGGATCAGTCACGCAGGCGCACCACAGGTTCGATGCGATGCCCGTCTGCGATCGGGTGCTGGTGGTTTCAGGCACCGATGTGCGCCAGGTGGACCATGCCGCGCTGATTGCCGCGCTGCGGCGCAAACGCAGCGGAGGCATTCCGATCGGCGGCGTTTGCTCGGCGGCTTATGTGCTCGCCAAAGCGGGGTTTCTGGACGGGCAGCAGGCGGCGATCCACTGGGAATTCCACGACGGCTTTGCCGAGGAATTTCCGGACGTTCGCCTGGTGCCCAGCGTGTTCGTGGTGCATGATCAGTTCATGACCGCGGCTGGCGGGACCGCGGCGACGGACCTGATGCTGCACCTGATCGAACAGGACCACGGCTACGACCTGGCGGTCGCGGTGGCCGACCAGATGGTCTACAACGCCGCGCGGCCGGGCGGGTTTGCCCAGCGCGTTTCCATGCAATCGCGCAACGGCATCCGCAACCCGCACCTGGCCCGCGCCGCCGACATGATGCGCCGTACGCTGCACGCGCCCATTTCGCCCGCGCAGATCGCGCAGGAGCTGGGCATTTCCACGCGCCACCTTGAGCGGCTGTTCGGGCAATACCTGGATACCTCGCCGCGCAAATACTTCATGGACATGCGGCTCGAGCGCGCACGGCACCTTTTGCTGCAGACAGAGGCGGGGATCACCGAAATCGCGCTTGCCTGCGGCTTTGCCAGCGCGGGCCATTTCGGGCGGGTGTACCGCGCCGCCTACGGCGTTTCGCCGGCCCGGCAGCGGGCGCGCCCGCCCAAAGCGGCCTAAAGGTCCAGCACTACACGGCCCAACGGCTTGCTGCAGCAGGCAAGGATGAAGCCTTCGACCACGTCATCGTCGGTGATGCCGCCGTTGTGCACCATGTGCACGTCGCCTTCGATCTTGCGCACCTTGCACGTGCCGCACAGGCCCATCGAACAGCCCACCGCCACGGGCACGGCGGCCCCGCGCGCCACGGACAGCAACGTGTCGGTCTGTGCGCAATGCGCGGTCTTGCCTGATGCGGCAAAGACCACCTCCACGCCCACGTCGGCGTCGGGGAAGCTGTCAGCCGGCACCTCCTCGGCATCCTCTGGCGCCGCCGAGAAGCTTTCCTGGTGATAGTGCGCCATGTCGAAGCCCAGCGCTTCGAGCGCCTCGCGCACCGCGCGCATGAACGGCTCCGGCCCGCAGCAGAACACCTCGCGGTCCAGGTAATCGGGGGCCATCAGGCCCAGCATGACCTGGTTGAGCATGCCGCGATAGCCAGTCCACGGGCTGAATGGATCGGGCTCTTCCACCACCCATTTCAGATCGATGCCGACAATGCGCGACGCCATCATTTCCATTGGCTGGCGCAGGATGATCTCGGACGGCCGCTTGGCCGCGTTGACGAAGACGATGTCCGGCTCGAGCCCGGAATCGTAGAGCCATGTCGTCATCGCCACCATCGGGGTGATGCCCGATCCAGCCGAGATAAACAGGTACTTGGGCGCAGGATGGCTGACGATCGAGAACCGGCCAGCCGGCCCGATTGCCTTGATCTTCATGCCCTTGTGCAGGTGATCAAGCATCCACCGCGTGCCCAGCGACCCGTCCTGCGCCTTGACCGTGACGGTCAGCGACGTGGGGCGCGAGGGCGAAGACGAGATCGTGTAGGTGCGATAGAGCGGACCGCCCGGGACCGGAAGCTCCAGCGTGACGAACTGGCCCGGGTCATGGTTGAACAAGGCCCCCGACGGACTGCGAAAGCTGAACGTCACCACGTTCGGCGCCTCTGGCGTGCGGGTCACGCACTCCAGGGCTTCCGAATCGTGCCAGAACTTCAAATCCTTGAACTGGCTCATCAAATCACTCCGCAGCCACCCGCAACGGGGCCACGAGATGATCAAGCGAATCCGCGTACCAGTCAACAAACTGGGTCACGCCGCTTTCCTGCACGGGCGAATAGGGACCGGGCGAGTAAGCGGGCGAGGCAAGACCTTCCTGCGTTGCCTCGACGATGGTGCGATCCTCGTCGTTGGTTTCAATCCACACTTCGGTCAGGTGCTTCAGATCGTAGTCCACGCCCTCGACCGCGTCCTTGTGCACCAGCCACGTCGTGGTCAGCTCGGTCTCGGTCGCGCTGATCGGCGTCACGCGGAAGGTGATGGAATGATCCGGCAGGAAGTGGTTCCACGTCGATGGATAGTGGAACAGCATCAGCGTGCCTGCATCGGGCAGCGAGACGCGGCCCAGCGGCTTGCGTGCGGCCGCCGGGACGCCATCCTTGGTGTAGCTGAGGAACTTGCCTTCGAGCGGCATGCGGGCAATGCGGTACTGGCCATCATCCGACATCAGCCACTGCGACGGAGAACCAGCGGCGTTGCAGCGATCGAAATGCGCCTGCAGCCGCGCCGGTACGGAGCCGTCGGGATTGGCCCCGGCCACGTCCGGATCGGACGAGAACGACTGCGACAGCGCCGGGTGGTTCGACGCGCAATGATAGCATTCGCGGTTGTTTTCCCACACCAGCTTCCAGTTGCCGCGCTCGACGCTGGTCGTGGTCAGCGCAACCTTCGCATCGCGCAGGTCGTGCACGTTCAGGTACGGCCCGACATGGTTGGCGAAGGTATCGAAATCATCCGGATTTTCCGCCAGCGAGATGTACAGCAGGCCCTGCAGGTCGCGGATGGGCACCGGCTTCAAGCCCCACTTGGAGGCATCAAAATCGGGGCCCATGTCGTTCGCCCACATCAGGCGACCGTCGAGTTCATAAGTCCACTGGTGGTACGGGCACACCAGCTTGGCGACCTGGCCTTCGCGCGATTTGCACACCAGCGAGCCGCGATGGCGGCAGGCGTTGTGGAATGCCCGGATCTCGCCATCGGTGCCGCGCACGATGATCAAGCTGTAGGCTCCCACCTTCATGGTGACGTAGCTGCCCGACTTGGTCAGCTGGCAGGCCGGAATGGCATAGAGCCAGTCGCGGTAATAGATGTTCTCCAGATCCGCCTGATAGATTTCTTCCGAGGTATAGAACGGCTGTTCGAGGCTGTAGCCCGAACGGCGGCGGGCAAGCAGTTCGGGAAGCGACGGGCTGGATGCGGGCATGATCGGTCTCGCATGTTACGGAGGTGAACTGGCATTATTCATGATCGCAGCCGCCCCCTTTGACAACTGCACCAAAATTCAAGATGACTTAGCTGAGCTAATGCCAAACGCGCCGAGGATGCCTGCCGATGCTGCGCCCTTATGACCTGTCTTCGATGACCGCGCTGCTGGCATTCGAAGCGGCGGCGCGCCATGGCAGCTTCAAGCTGGCGGCGCGGGAGCTGAACGTCACCGCCGCCGCGATCAGCCACCAGATCAAGGCGTTGGAAGCTGATCTGGGCCGCGATCTGTTCCGTCGCCAGCATCGCGGAGTGGAACTGACCGACCAGGGCAAGTCGCTGTTGCTGGCCTTGCAGCGCGGGCTGGAAACGATTTCGGACGGGGTCACCCAGGCACGATCGCGGCCGGATACTGCCGACGTGACCATTTCCACCACCACTGCGGTCAGCGCGCTGTGGCTGACCCCGCGCATCACTGCGTTCTGGCGCACGCAACCCGATATCACCGTATCGCAGATCGTGTCCGACGTTCCGGCGGGCGTCGGGCGCACCGACTTGTCCATCTTCTATGCCGATCGCCGGTCCGACACGGCGGACGACCGCCAGCTGTTTCCCGATCGCATTCTGGCGCTGGGGGCACCGGGGTTTGCACTGGAAAACCACATCGGCAAGCTGGAGGACCTGCTGGCGGCGCCGCTGATCCATTCGGGCGAGGAAGCGGCGGGATGGACGACGTGGAGCGACTGGTTTGCCGGACTGGGCCTGCCCGCGCCGCGCGGCCGGCGATTCAACGTCAATAACTACATGATCGCGCTGCAGGCCGCCCAAGACGGTGTGGGCGCGGTGCTGGGCTGGGAGCGGCTGGTGCATGGGTTGCTGGCTGATCGCAAGCTGGTGCCGCTGTTCACCGATGCAATTCCCGCACCCCAGCCGTTTCACCTGCGCGTGCATAGCCATGCCTCGCCCAAGGCGCGGCTGTTGGCGGACTGGCTGGTGCAGCAGGCTTGACGCGCGAATTTGGGCTCAGGCGCGGCTGTGCTGCGCGACAAGCCAATCGCGCACCTGCCGCGCCACCGGCGAAAGCGGAACGTCGCGCAGCCAGGTGACGTAGAGGTTTTGCCCGGTGCGATAGCTGTGCTCAGTCACCCGGACAAGCACCCCCCTGGCCACTAATCCTTCGATCAGATGGTGCCAGCCGAGCGCAATGCCTTGCCCTTCAATCACCGACTGGATCACCAGGACATATTCGTTGATCTGGAGCCCGGTCGGCACGCGGCGCGATTCCACGCCCACCGAATGGAACCATTCCGCCCAGGTGGGCGCGACGCGGAAGGGTTCCTCAAGGTGGATCAGGCTCCGAGTCAGCAGGTCTTCGGCATCGCGCGGCGCCGTATGCTGGGCGAGATAGGCCGGCCCGCAGACCGGATAAATTTCCTCCTCCGCAAGCATCTGCCGGTCCAGGTTCGCCCATTCGGCTGGCCAGTCATCGGGATCGCCCGCGCGCACGGCTAGCGGTATGCCCTCCCCTTCGATGTTGAGGTCGCGATCCGATGTCTGGATGCGCAAGTCGATATCCGGCATTTCCTCTCGAAACGCCTTCATACGCGGCACCATCCAGTAGGCAGCATAGGCGGTGGAACACAACAGGGTGACGTGTCCGATTGCAGCTGCCCGGAGGTTCTGCGCCGAGCGGTGGATGTGCGACAGACCCAGCGACACGTCTGCATGGAATGTCTGGCCGGCCTCGCTCAACCGGACGCGGCGATATTCGCGAAGGAACAGCGTCAGTCCCAGCTGCTCTTCAAGCCGCGCGATGGCGTAGGACGCGGCAGCCTGAGTCATCCCCAGTTCGCGCGCGGCTGCGCTGAAACTGGACAGGCGACCGGCCGCCTCGAACACCACGAGGTTGTTCAGCGAAGGTAGCAGATGGCGAAGGTTTGCCATAAAGGCAGCTTATCAAATTAATGAGGATTTTCCAGCGTTACATGGGAGTTTTATCAATCATAATCGGGCGGTGCCTTATGAGATGGACATGGGCACGGATGCTGCGGGGTCCGTCTCGCGGTGTCCGCTAAATGCGACATGCATCAGGGAGAACACCGTGGACGCCACCACACTCGGTCGGCTGGACGACCGCCTGCGCGCCAAACGCGAGACCTTCAACCGCATTCCCGTAATCGACATCGGCCCGTTGCTGGACGGCAGCGACAAGCAGGGCGTGGCCCGCCAGATACGCTGGGCGCTGTCCAACGTCGGCTTCATGTACATCCGCAACCATGCCGTAGCGCAGGACCTTATCGACGCCATGTTCAGCGCGGGTCGTAATTTCTTCGCACTGCCGCTCGAGGAAAAGATGAAGGTGCACGTCAGCACTTCAGGCATGACCCTGCGCGGCTATATCGAATTGTTCGGCGAAAACACTAACCCCGGCAAGACGCTGGACTACAAGGAAGTCTTCGACCTCGGGCCGGAATGCGCGGAGGCGGAAAGCCCCTTTTTCGGTCCCAATCCGTGGCCGGCCGGGCATGATCGGTTCCGCAAGGTCGCCTATGATTACCATGAAACCATGGTCATGCTGGCGCGCACCATGCTGCGCGGAATCGCGCTCAGCCTCGACCTTGAGGAAACCTTCTTTGAAGGGCTGATGCGCAAGCCGATCAGTATCCAGCGCCTTCTGTATTATCCGCCACAGGCCGGCCAGATTCGCGAGGACATCATCGGCGTCGGCGCGCACTCCGACTACGGCAACATGACCATTTTGGCCCAAGACAACGTCGGCGGCCTGCAGGTGATGAACCGCGACGGCGACTGGATCGAAGCGACCCCGATTCCGGGCACTTTCGTCATCAACATCGGCGACTTGATCCAAAAGCTGACCAACGACCTCTATATCGCGAATCTGCACCGCGTGATTAACATATCGGGCCGGGAGCGCTATTCGATCCCATTCTTCATCGATGCTGATTACGACGCGGTCATCGAGCCACTGCCTTCGTGCGTGAGCGAAAGCAACCCGGCACGCTATGAGCCGGTGACCTGCGGCGCGTACAAGTTCGCCAGGTTCAAGGCGACCTACCCCCACCTTGCCGATCCGATAGCCTGACCAAAAACGGCGCGCCCTTCGCGGGGCGCGCCCAGTCAGCGGCGATAATCCTCTAGCACGTCGCCCAGAGCTGCCTTCAGCGGATCGAGCCACTGCTCGAACGGCTTCCACGCCTCCAAACCTTTGGTATTGATCGGCTGGCGCACCTGTTCGGAACTGGCGGTGCGCACCACGCGCTGCGTCTTGTGAAAGGCGAGGCACGCATCCTCGAACGGCAGGCCCAGATACGCGAGGATGCGGTGCACCTGCGCCTCGGTATCGGCGACCACATCCTCGTACTGCACGTGCAGGATCTGGCCGGGCAGCACTTCGTGCCAGTGGCGCATCAGGTGCACGTAATCGTGGTAATATCGGCCCACCTGCTCCAGCCCGTAGGTGAACTCCTGCCCTTCGGCGAAGAGCTGCTTGAAGCCCGAGAAGCAGCAATCCATCGGCGCGCGGCGGGCATCGATGATCTTCGCGTTGGGCAGCATCAGCTTGATCAGGCCGATGTGGCGAAAGTTGTTGGGCATCTTGTCGATGAAGAACGGCGCGCCTTGCCGGAACATGGCGGTGTCTTCAATATACTTGCGGCCAAAGCTCTCCAGCTGCTCCGCATCCAGATCGTGCAGCACGGCGGGATAGGCGGATTCGTCGTCATCGCGGTGCTGGCGGCGCAGGCGGTGGGCAAGCGACAGGACATTGGGCAGTTCCAGCGTGCCATCGACTTGGCTGTGGCTGGCGATGATCTGTTCAAGCAGGG
Source organism: Novosphingobium sp. CCH12-A3 (assembly GCF_001556015.1). Classification (NCBI taxonomy): domain Bacteria; kingdom Pseudomonadati; phylum Pseudomonadota; class Alphaproteobacteria; order Sphingomonadales; family Sphingomonadaceae; genus Novosphingobium; species Novosphingobium sp. CCH12-A3. The sequence continues at coordinate 28,476 of NZ_LSIA01000217.1, forward strand.
TGGACCCGGCACGCGGCAGGCCAAGGATGAAGATCGGATCGGGCGCGGCGTGGCCCATGCCCGCCTTCTTCGCAAACAGGTCCGGCGTGCACACCCTGGCCTGCGCCGCCAGTTCCGCGCTCATTTCGGCGGCGCTGTAGCGCGACAGCACGCGCTTGAGCGTGTTGCCCTTTTCATAGAAGCGGAACGCCGCGGCGTAATCCTTGCGGTCCTCGAAAGCCTTGCCGAGCGAAAAGCACACCTGCACGCGCGCGTTGTAGCTCAGCCGGTCAGAGGCTTCCTCGCGCAGCATCAGCTGCTCTTCATCCTCGGTGAAGCGATAGGTTTTCAGGTTGGCGAGGCCGAACCAGGCGTCGCCGAAACCGGGCTCGCTGCGATAGGCGCCGCGATAGGATTCCACCGCGTCCTCATGCCGACCGAATGTCTTGAGGGCGTGCCCGCGCGAGGTCAGCGTGGCGGGATCGCCCGGCAGCCGCTCCAGCACTTGATCGAACAGCGCAAACGCGCGTTCGAAGTCGTTGTTGTGCATGGATTCGATGGCGAGGTGCGACTGGAACGCCGGGTTCTCCGGGTCCTTGGCATGCAGGATCTTCGCCTGTGCCAGCGCGGCTTCATAGCGTTGCTGGCGGCGCAGCACCTGGATGTAATCGAACCGCGCGCGGATATGGTCGGGATCGAACGCCAGCGCGCTGTCGAGCAGGAAGGCGGCTTCGTCCAGCACGTTCATGCGCTGGCCCACATCGGCCAGCACGCGCATCGCCTCGACATGCGTGGGATTGCGCTGCAGGAACGCGCGAACCAGCGTTTCGCCCTTGTTGAGCCGTCCTTCGTGGATGTGGTTCATCGCCGCGACGACTTCGCGGGGCAGCGATTCCAGCCATTCGGCCTGCAACGCGGTCTGCCGCGCCTCTGCGTGCACGCCGAAGTGGCCGAGGATTTCGGCCTGCCGTCGCCAGCTGGCCGCCAGCGTCGGATTGAACTGGGTGGCGCGGCGATAGGCGACGAGCGCCTTTTGCGGATCGCGCTGCGCCAGACGGACGTGGCCTTCTTCCTGATAGGCACGGCCGTATTCGGGTTCGACCGCACGCAGCTTGTCCAGCCAGCCCAGCGCATCATCCAGCGCGCCGAGATATCGCGCGCAGACCGCCTTGATATATAACGCCTCGCCCAGCCGGGGCGTTTCGGCAAGGATCGGATCGAGCGCGGCCATAGCCTGGACAAAGGCGCCTTGGCGCACCATGTCGCGGACCGGCGCCAGCACGTCGTCGGTATCGGCAGGCGGGGAAGTTTCGGACGTCACTGGGAGCAACCCTGTATGATGCAAGAAGCGCCCCGCCCGAAAGAAGGCGGGGCGCTTCTTGTTGTGGCCTAACCGGGTTCCGATTGCCATCGGAACCCGATCATGTTGCCCTTACTACTGCTTGAAGCTTAGGCGCAGACCAATGGTGCGCGGACGCAGCGGAACCTGACGGATCGGTCCATTCAGCGCAGTGGCCGAGAGTGGACCATGCGAACCGTTTAAGTTTTCGACAAAGATGTCGAGTCCCCAATGGTCAGCAACCAAGCCGGCGCTGAAGTCAACCTTCTGCCAGCTCGCAACCTTCGTCGCAGTGAACTCCAAGATGTCGCTGCGCGATGAGCCTGCATGGGTGAACTGCGGCATAACGAAACCCTTAAGGCCGTCTGACAACCCGAATTCATAACGCGCGCGAATGTTGCCTTGGAACTTCGGGGCGAAGGCCAAAGGCTTTCCGGCAACTACGTCGTTCGTAGGCAACAAGACCTTCGTAATCTTGCTGTTCAGGAACGAGGCTGCACCTGCAATCGTTAGACCGGGTATAGAACGCGGCGCGACAATGAAGTCGCTCTCAAGCCCATACACTCTTGCATTTGCGGCGTTAGCCGAGAAGAACAAATTGGTGATGTTTGGGTCGTAAATGGTGGTCTGCAGGTTACGGATGCGGTCGTAGAATATGCTGCCATTGAACTGAAACTGGTTGTCGGCCAGGTTTGTTTTCCAGCCGAGTTCATAGTTCGTGAGTTCATCGGTATCGACTACGAACGGTACTGTGAACGTACCGTTCGTGCGGCCACCCGGACGGTTGAGCAGACCGGGACGATATCCTTCGGAGTAGGTCATATAGACCATCACATCGTCCGTAGGCTTGTAGCTCAGGTTCGCCTTCACGATTGCGCCCTTAGTACGAGCCTTGGTAGGCGCACGCAGGGCATTGTAAACAGCCAGTGCTCGGTTGCGATTGCCAGTTACAGCCTGGATTTGATCGACAGTCTGGCTAAGCGTAAAGATCGTGCCCAGCGCGGCACCGCAGGTCTGATTGTATCGTAGCTTGCCATCACCATCGAAGATGTCGGACAGGTTTGCGCCGAAAGCATCCTTGTCGACTGAGCCACCGCCAGTGCAGAATGAAGAATCTGCACTTCCAGCCAGACCAACCTTGACGTCGTAATAGCGTGCGCCGGCTGTGAAGGTCAGTTTATCCGGGATGAGGTCGTAGCTGGCCTCTCCAAAAACACCCCACTGCTTATCGGTTCTGCGAACGTCGTTTCGGAAAAGCACATCTGCAGGAAACGGACCCGGATCTGAGAAATAGCCCTTGGGGTTCGTGTTGCTGGTAGCTGGCCGGTTAGGAGCAAAACCAAGGCCACCGAAATGGTTGGCGAACTTGTTACCTGGATAGGCAAAGTCGTTACGTTCGTCGAGGCGGAGATCCGACTGGAACGCACCTGCTGTGACACGGAAGCGGTTTTCCTTCGGCGTCGTGACGCGGAATTCATTCGTGAAAGTCCGAGTCTTGGAGTTCGAGGTTACATAAGCGTTTGGAGCCTGGCATGTGCCGAACGGCACGCCTGCTGTGCCACCGTAAGACGCATTGTATCCAGGATAGCTCACCGTCGAGTCGCAGATGTAGTAAGGGAAGTACTGCGCGGAAAACAGGTAATCGGCGTAATCGATACGTTGCTTTGTTTTACGCTGGGTGAAAGCGCCGGTGTACACCAATTCAAGTGCACCGATACGGCCGTTGATTGTCCAGTTTACGTTGTCGAAATCGTCGTCGAGCCGATCTTTGTCAAAGCGGGCGATCTTGTATTCACCCAGATTAGGATCATCGAAGAACACGCCATCTGAGTTGATCCACTGCTTCATATAACCAACATTGACATCCCAATCGGGGCCGAGCTCGGCCTTCGCACCGGCTCGAAAGCCGGCGTAATTGGAGTCGTTGATGTTGTTTTCGACCAGTGCAGCATTGTCAGCCGCGATCAAGTTCACCCGCGACAGATCGGCATTGGGCTGAAGGCCCTGCTGAAGAGGATTGACGATCGTCCCGTTTGGACGTCGCGCACCCGCCGGTACGAAGCGCGCAGACTTTGCCACGGTTTGGGTGGCACGCACATTATCGATATAGCCACCACGCTGGTCATAGAAACCAATCACGCGAAGCGCAGCATGGTCGCCCACCGGAACGTTAACGCCGCCTTCGATCTTGTAGCTCGCTTTGCCGCCTTCCGTGGTGGAAACGCCGCCATTGGCGAACATTTCGTAACGGCCTATCTTTGGCTTGTTCGTGATTAGGCGAACAGTGCCGGCTTGCGAGCTAGCGCCAAAGAGTGTGCCTTGCGGACCTGCAAGAACTTCGATGCGCTCAAGGTCAGTGGCGTAGACGTCTAGGTTGCGGCCAGGCTGCGACAGTGGCTGCTCGTCAAGATATAGTGCAACGTTCGGCGCAAGGCCTGCCACGCCTGCAGTAAGAAGATTGGGCGTGGTTGATGCTACGCCTCGGATGTAGATAGTCGACTGGCCGGGGCCGCCACCGCCTGAAGTGACGCTCGGCATTTGCGTGAGATAATCAGTGAACTGTTCAACGCGAAGTTGCTTTAGCTGCTCCGATCCCATCGCCTGAACCGTAACGGGAATATCTTGCGCGTTTTCAGCTCGCTTCGTCGCGGTAACGACGATTTCGGCAACTTGCGCTTGAGCTGGCGTTTGGACCCCAAGCGTGATCGCGGCTACCGACACACCTGTTAATAATTTCCTCATCGAAACCTCCCAGTTTCACTCAAGATTGGCTGTTTGACGTTCCCGCAGCGGAGGCTAACGACCGAATTTGCGCGGTCAAATGCACTCCGTCAGCATTAGCAATATTTATTGTCTACATGACGTCCGGGTCGTTTTGGCTTTAGCATGCAAGCGGAAATCTCCGCCTAAATGTCTTTGGTTAAACGAAGGGCATCAAAGATCGCTGCGTGCGTATTGCGCGCTGCAACTGCATCACCGATGCGGAACAGCTGAAACTTTCCTGCAGGATTGCGCGTCACTGTCTGCGGCCTGCCATTCACGAGATCGTCGTATGACACTTCACCCAGGTTGGACGACATGGGCCGTAATTCGAAGTAGACATCGTCCAACGGGAGTGTTCCGTGATTTACCACAATCTGATCGAAGGCGCGCTGCTCCTTTACACCGCCGTAATCACTGCCGATAGTCGCCAGCAGTTCATTGCCCTGCCGTTCAACTTCTTCCAAGCGATAAGTAACGGTGAAAATTGTGTTAAGTTTTTGAAGAGAGCGCATGTAAGGCACGAGATTCATTGCCATTACCTCAGGCGCAAAACTTCGGTCAGGCGTCATGATTTCTACGCTTGCACCAGATTTCGCGATGATTTCGGCGGCCTGCAGACCGGCATGGTCCCCCGCGTCATCATATACGAGCACGTTGGATCCAGGCCGAACGTCACCCGACAAAATATCCCAGCTCGAAACAACCAGGTCATTACCGTTGCTGAGCACGGCCGTGTCGGGAAGACCTCCAGTTGCAACGATCGCGACGTCGGGCTGCTCTTCCATCACTATTTCAGCATCTGCCCAGCAATTGTATCGAATGCGCACACCCAAGCGCTCACACTGATCAAGACGCCAATCGATGATCGAGATCATCTCGCGCCGCCGCTCGCTTTGCGCGGTCAGGCGGATCTGCCCGCCGGCGCGCTCGGCCGCTTCCATCACGACCACTTCGTGACCGCGCTCACCGGCCACGCGCGCCGCTTCGAGGCCGGCTGGCCCCGCACCGATGATCACCACCTTCTTGCGCACGTCCGCCTTGGGGATATCGTGCGGCATCGTCTCTTCGCGTCCGCTGGCGGCGTTGTGGATGCAGAACGCCAGGCCACCCTGATAGATGCGGTCGAGGCAGTAGTTGGCGCCGACGCAGGGGCGGATTTCGTCCTCGCGCCCTTGCACGATCTTGCGCACGATATGCGGGTCGGTCATGTGCGCGCGGGTCATGCCGACCATGTCGAGCAGGCCCGATGCGATGGCATGGCGCGCGGTGGCGACGTCGGGAATCTTGGCAGCGTGAAACGTCGGCATCCCGGTGCCGGCGCGGATCTGGCCGGCGAAATCCAGATGCGGTGAATTGGCCATGCCCTGAATCGGGATCACGTCGGTCAGCCCGGCATCGGTATCGATGTGCCCGCGCACGACGTTGAGGAAATCGACCATGCCGCTGTCTTTCAGGCGGCGCGAAATCTCCAGCCCGTCCTCGGCGGACAGGCCGCCTTCCAGCATCTCGTCCCCGGTGTAGCGCATCCCCACGATGAAGTCCGGCCCTACGCGCTTGCGGACTTCGGTGAGGATGTCGAACGTAAAGCGCAGCCGATTGTCGAGGCTGCCGCCATATGGCCCATCGAGATCGTTGGTCAGCGGCGACCAGAACTGGTCCATCAGGTGGCCATAGGCCATAATCTCCACACCATCCATGCCGCCCGCCTTCATGCGCTCGGCCGCGTCGGCATAGTCCTGGATGATCCGGGCGATGTCCCAGTCTTCCATCTTCTTGGGAAACGCGCGGTGCGCTGCCTCGCGCTTGTGCGAGGGCGAGACGACCGGCAGCCAGTCCGCCTTGTCCCAACGCGTGCGGCGGCCGAGGTGCGTCAGTTGGATCATGATTGCCGAGCCCTGCTCGTGCACCGCGTCGGTCAGTTCCTTCGTCCATTTCACCACCTCGTCCTTCCAGACGAGGATGTTGTTGAACACCGGCGGACTGTCGCGCGAAACGGCCGAAGACCCGGCAGTCATGGTCAGCGCCACGCCGCCCTTGGCGCGCTCCACGTGATAGGCGCGATAGCGGCCCTTGGGCATCCCGTCCTCGGGGTATGCCGGTTCGTGCGAGGTCAGGATGATCCGGTTGCGCAGCGTCAGATGCTTGAGCTGGTAGGGCTGCAAAAGGGGATCAGACGACGACATCAACAGGCTCCACGAGAATCTTCTGTGACAGAAGCTGCGCAAAATGTTCACCTATGTCAAGAATGAGTTCATCACTGAACACTGCATTGACACATGTGACCGTTAATTTCAGGGTGAAGCCATGACCGAGACTCCGACCCAAGGCTGGCGCGGATCGCCCGAACTCTGGCTCGATGCGGCGCAAGAGGCGCTGCTCGATTCCGGCGTGGAAGCGGTAAAGATCCAGCCGCTGGCGCAGAAGCTGAACCTGTCGCGCACCAGCTTCTACTGGTTCTTCAAGAACCGCGAGGAACTGCTCGACGCGCTGCTGACCCGCTGGCGCGACAAGAACACCGGCAACCTGGTGCAGCGTGCCGGCGCCTATGCCGACACGGTGGCCGAGGCGATGCTCAACGTCATGGACTTGTGGCTGGACCCGGCGCTGTTCGATTCGCGCTTCGAACTCGCGGTGCGTAGCTGGGCCATGCAATCGGCCGATGTGCTGGCCGAAGTGCACAAGGCCGATGCCGAGCGCATCGCCGCGCTGACCGAAATGCAAACCCGCTTTGGCGAAGACGGCCCCCATGCCGACGTGCGCGCCCGCACGATCTACCTGACGCAGATGGGCTATATCTCGATGCAGACGAAGGAAGACCTGACCACCCGTCTTGAGCGCATGGCGCTGTATGTCGAGGTGTTTACCGGCCACTATCCGGAGCCGCGCGAACTCGCCCGGTTCCACGCCCGCCACGGGTACACCCCGGCATGAGCGCGACGCTGGGCATCATCGGTGGCGGCGGCTGGCTGGGCGGCGCCATCGCCCGCGCCGCGCTGGACAAGGGCGTGATCGCGCCCGACCGGCTAACGCTGTCATGGCGCAGCCGCCCGCCCGAGGGCTTTGCCGGGGTGATGCTGACGCAGGACAACCGCGCCTTGTGCGACAGCGCCGATGTGCTGCTGCTATCGGTGCGGCCAGAGGATTGGCCCGCCGTGGCCCAGCCCGCGCCGGGCAAGCTGGTGCTGTCAGCGATGGCCGGGGTGGACATGGCCACGCTGGCGGAGCGCCACCAGACCACGCGCGTCATCCGCGCCCTGCCCAACGCGGCGGCCGAAGTCGGCGCGTCCTACACCCCGCTGGTCGCTTCGCCCGGCGCGACGGAGGCCGATCGCGCCTATGCCCGCGCGCTGTTCGGCGCGTGCGGTGCGGTGGACGAACTGGCCGAGGAAGCGCAGCTCGATTACCTCTCGGGCCTTACCGGCACCGGGCCAGCGTATCCCGCGCTGATGGCCATGGCCATGGTCGCAGACGCCACCGCGCGCGGCATTCCCGAAGCGGTCGCCCTGCGCGCGGTCAACATGCTGTTCGTCGGCACCGGCCGCCTGATCGAGAAGGACGAACCCGATCCCGCCGCCACGGTGGAAACCTTCATGGCCTATCGCGGGGTCACCGCTGCAGGCCTTTCCGCGATGCAGGGCAACGGCTTGGCCGAGGCGGTGCGCATCGGCCTGTCCGCCGCCCTCGCCCGTACCCATGCCATGCACGCCGCTGCCAATTCCTGATCCGGGGACGTCCATGACCGCCCAGTTTCCGCGCCTGTTTTCACCGGTCGCCATGCGCGGCCATACCTTGCGCAACCGCATCGTCTTTGGCGCGCACACCGCTAACATGGCGCAAGGCGGGATGCCCGGCGAACAGCATGTCGCCTATTACGCGGAACGCGCCATGGGCGGCGCAGGCATGATCGTGGTCGAACCCATGCCTGTCCACGCTGCCACGGTGCTGACGCGCGGCAACTTCCGCCATGCCGATGACGCCGTGATCCCCCATTTCCGCAATGTGACGGACGCGATCCGCAGCAACGGCGCCGTCGCCATCCAGCAGCTTTACCATGTCGGCCCGCACGGCGATTCAGACCTGTCGTTCCATTCGCACTGGTCGCCATCGGGCACGCCCAGCTATCACGACAGCGACGGCAGCCACGCCATGACCGAGGCGGAAATCCTCGAAACCATCGACGGCTTCGTCGCCGCCGCGCGCCGCTGCAAGGAGGCGGGATTCCAGGGCGTGGAAGTATGGGCCGCCTATCTCGGCCTGGTCGACCAGTTCTGGACCCCGTGGACCAACCGCCGCGAAGACCAATGGGGCGGCAGCCTCAAAAACCGCACCCGCTTTTCGCGCACGATCCTGTCGCGCATCCGCGAAGCCTGCGGGGACGATTTCATCGTCGGCCTGGCCATCAGCGACCAGCCCGGCGCGCAGGTCGCGCTCACGCGCGAGGAGCATGTCGAGATCGTGGGCCTACACGATGACCTTGGTCTGATCGACTATGTCACCTGCGGTTCGGGCGGATATGTCGATTATCCCGCGCTGATGCCCACGTTCCTGTTGGCGGAAAAACTGGGCGCGGACCTTGCCACGCAGATCCGGCAGCGGGTGAAGACTGCGCTGATCACCGCCGAAAGCCACATCCGCACCCCCGAAAACGCCGAGACCGTGCTGGGCGAAGGCGCCGCCGACCTCGTGTCCATCGTGCGCGGCCAGATCGCCGACCCGCACCTTGCGCGCAAGGCGGAGGAAGGCCGTCCAGACGACATCCGCCCCTGCCTGTCGTGCAACCAGATGTGCTGGGGCCGCCGCTCGCGCGATTACTGGATCAGCTGCGTGGTCAATCCATCGGTCGGGCGCGAATGGGAATGGGGCGGTGATCGCTTCAGCCCCGCCCCCGCGCCGCTCACCGTGCTGGTCGTCGGCGCGGGGCCTGCGGGGCTTGAGGCCGCACGCGCCGCCGCAGAGCGCGGCCACAGCGTCATCGTTGCCGAGGCGGCAGATCGCATCGGAGGCGCCTTCCGTCTTGCCGGGCTGCAACCGCGCCGCGCGCAGATCCTCGACCTGCTCGACTGGTACGAACGCCAGCTTGCGGCACTGGGCGTGGACCTGCGGCTGAATGCCCCGCTCGATGCCGAAGAAATCGCCGCCATCGCCGCGGATCGGGTGATCCTTGCCACCGGCTCGCTCTCCCCCGAAACCGGCTTTCAAAAGGCCCTGCCTGCGCAAGAGCGCCTGCCCGGCATGGCCCAGGGCAACGTGTTCACCGTCGAACAGGTCATGTCGCGCGAAGCCCGCCCCGGCCATCGCGTGCTGGTGCTGGACGAGGCGGGCCATTGGCGCGGCGCAGGCACGGCGTGGAAACTGGCGGAGGATGGCCACGCGGTCACCGTCCTTACCCCCGATGCCTTCGTCGGCAAGGAGCTTGCCCGCACCACCGCCGATCTGCCCCTGCGGGCGCGGCTGCGCCAGCTGGGCGCGGACTGGCGAACCGAAGTCAGCGTCGCGGAATGGCACGGCGATGGCGCCACCATCGTCGACCACACCACCGGCGCACGCAGCCGCATCGATGCCGACAGCCTGGTGCTCGCCACCACCAACATCGCAGCGGACTGTCTGGCCGGCGAACTGGCGGCGATGGGCATCGCCTTCACAGCAATCGGTGATTGCGCAGCGCCGCGTCTGGTCCCCTTCGCCATTCACGAAGGCCGTCGCGCGGGGATGGCACTATGACGTCCACCTATGCGACCGACGATATCCGCGCGCTGGCCATGGCTGCGTGGCGCGCGCGGGGTGGCAGCGAGGCGATGGGCCGCTCGCTGGTGGTGGCAAGCCTTGCTGCCAATGGCAGTGGCCGCGCCGCAGTGGGCCTCGCGCACTTCGTAGATTACCTCGATGCGCTGATCGGCGGGCGGATCGATGGGCAGGCGGAGCCGGCGATTGAACAGCCCCTGCCCGCCGCGATCCGCTGCGATGCGCGCCACGGGATCGCCCAATACGGATTCGACCTTGCGCTGGATCGGCTCGTGGCCGCGGCGCACGGCTGCGGCATCGCGGTGTTCACGCTGCGCAACAGCTATACGGCGGGCGAAATCGCCTATTTCGTACGCAGCCTTGCAACGCACGGGCTGATCGGGTTCGCCTGCGCCAATTCCCACGCCATGATGGCCGCCGCGCCCGGAGGCGCGCCGGTCTATGGCACCAATCCCCTTGCCTTCGCCGTGCCCCGGCCCACACCGCGCCCGCCGCTCGTGTTCGATCAGGCGACCAGCGCCACCGCGTTTCTCAACATCGCCCGTGCCGTGCAGCGCGACGAGGCCATTCCCGCGGGCTGGGCCGCCGGGCCCGATGGCGCCATCACCACCGATCCGGCGCAAGCGGTGCTCGGCGCGCTCCTGCCCTTTGGCGGGACCAAAGGCGCCAATATCGCGTTGATGGTCGAACTGTTGGGCGCCGGTCTTTCGGGCGGGCAGTGGTCGCTGGACGCCGGACATTTCCGCGAAGGCAAGGCGCCGCCCGATATCGGCCTGACCGTGATCGCGCTTTCACCGGCCTTGGCGCCGGCTATCGCCGATGCTGACATGCTCGCTCGCGTCGATGCCCAGCTCGATCGTCTGGCTGCGGGCGGGGTTCACATTCCCGGAGCCGGCGCCGCGCAGGCCCTGCCCGCCATGATCGCTGTGGACGATGCGGTGCTCGCCGCAATCCGCGCCCATGCGCAAGGACCTGATTAGGTCGGCTTACGCTTGCTATTATTCATTCCGATGGAGCTACATCGGCATTCCCAATCACGGACCTGATCACCTAACTGTCCCCGCCTCATTTCGAAGGCACAATGGGGGTCCCGGCACATGGCACTGATCAAGGCTGATTTCGTTCTCCTGCTATCCTGCGTGGATCGCAAGGGGCTGGTTTCGGCCATCGCCAACTGCATCACCAGTCAGGATTGCAACATCGTCCAGAACGCGCAGTTTGGCGATGCCACAACCGGCCGGTTCTTCATGCGCCTGTCGTTCGCCGCGCCCGAAGGGATGACGGTGGATCGGTTCAGCGCCGCGTTCAAGCCGGTTGCCGCAGCTTATGACATCGATTGGCAGGTGCACGATCTCTCCGTGAAGCAGCGCGCGCTGATCATGGTCAGTCAGGGCGGCCACTGCCTCAACGACCTGCTCTATCGCACCTCCACCGGCTACCTGCCGATGGAAGTGACCAGCGTCGTGTCCAACCACACGAAGTGGAAGCGCCGCTGCGATCACGAAGGCATCCCGTTCCACCACTTGCCGGTAACGCCGGAAAACAAGGCGGAACAGGAAGCGGCGCTGCTGGCGCTGATCGATGAACAGCAGGTCGATGTCATCATCCTCGCCCGCTACATGCAGGTCCTGTCGGACGAGATCTGCAAGCGTCTCGAAGGGCGCGTGATCAACATCCACCACAGCTTCCTGCCGGGCTTCAAGGGCGCCAAACCCTATCACCGTGCCTATGATCGCGGGGTGAAGATGGTCGGCGCCACCGCGCATTATGTTACCTCAGACCTCGACGAAGGGCCCATCATCGCGCAGGACGTGTCCTGCGTGGACCATGCCGATACGGTCGAAGACCTGATCGCGCAGGGCCAGGAGAATGAAAGCCGTGTGCTGACCCGCGCGGTTAAGGCCCATTGCGAGCATCGCGTGATGCTCAACAACCTCAGGACTGTCGTATTCAAATGAGTGAAAGCGCGCTTCTTGCCGATCTCGACGTGCTCGGCATTGCATCGCAATGCCACGAACATTCCGCCGTCTTTACGGTGGAGGAAAGCGCCGACCTGCACGCCGCGATTGCCGGGCTGCACACCAAGAACCTGTTCCTCAAGGATGCCGGCGGCCAGTTCTGGCTCGTCACCGTGCGGCACGACCTGCGCGTTGACCTGAAGGCACTGGCCAGCGTCGTCGGATCGAAGAAGCTGTCCTTCGGCAAGCCGGAGGACATGGAAGCCCTGCTCGGCATCACACCCGGCGCGGTCACCCCGCTTGCCGCCATCAACGATACCGCCGGCGCGGTGCGCGTCGTGCTCGATCGCGCGCTGGCCGCTGCGGCCACCGTCAACGTCCACCCCTTGCGCAACACGGCAACGCTCGGTCTATCCGGCGCGGACCTGTGCACGGCGCTCCGGCATTGGGGCCATGACCCCATGCTGGCAGACATTCCGGAGCGAACGTGACCATCAGTCTCCTCGATCTGTTCAAGGTCGGCATCGGCCCGTCCAGCTCGCACACCGTCGGGCCGATGGTGGCGGGCCGCCGCTTCGGCCTGCGGCTTGAGGATCTGGGCCTGCTGGCGCGGACCGCGCATGTCGAGGTGGACCTGTATGGTTCGCTTGCCCTCACCGGCAAGGGGCACGCCACCGACACCGCAGTCATCCTCGGCCTTGCAGGTGAGCAACCGGCGACGGTGGATGTGGATGCCGCACCGGGCATCATCGCCGCGTTGGGCGAAACGCGCACGCTGGGCCTGCTCGGACGCCAGCCGGTCGCCTTCGATCCGGCGCAGGACATCCACTTCCGCCAGCGCGAGCGCCAGCCCTATCACAGCAACGCGATGGCGATTTCGGCCTTTGACGCTGGCGGTGAACTGCTCGAACGCCGTTTCTACTATTCCATCGGCGGCGGGTTCATCCTCGATGAAGAGGAAGCCGCGCGCAACGCGCCTGAAGAGGACGCGGCAGAGATCCCCTATCCCTTCGCCTCGGGCGCGGAGCTGATCGCCATCGGGGATCGCACCGGCCTGTCCATCGCCGACATCATGCTGGCCAACGAAGTCACCATGCGCCCGCTGGAGGAAGTCAACGCTGCGCTCGATCGCGTGGCCGATACCATGAACGCCGCGATCGATCGCGGCTGCCGCCAGACGGGCGTGCTGCCCGGTCGCATGGGCGTAAAGCGCCGCGCCGCCCGCCTGGCGCAGGAGCTGGCCGAACGCCAGCAGATGGCGCTGGCCGAACCCCTCGCCGCGCTCGACTGGATCAACCTGTGGGCGATGGCGGTGAACGAGGAAAACGCCGCCGGTGGCCGCGTCGTCACCGCGCCCACCAATGGTGCCGCAGGCATCATCCCGGCGGTCATGCGCTATCACCAGCGCTGCTATCGCGGCGATCGCCACGCCCACCGCGTGTTCCTGCTCACCGCCGCCGCCATCGGCGTGCTGTACAAACGCAACGCCTCGATCTCCGGCGCAGAAGTCGGCTGCCAGGGTGAAGTGGGGGTGGCCTGTTCCATGGCCGCCGCCGGCCTCACCGCCGTGCTCGGCGGCACCAATCACCAGATCGAGAACGCCGCCGAAATCGGCATGGAGCACAACCTCGGCCTCACCTGCGATCCCGTGGGCGGGCTGGTGCAGGTGCCCTGCATCGAACGCAACGCGATGGGCGCGGTCAAGGCGATCGACGCCTCGCGCCTTGCCATGCTGGGCGATGGCAGCCACGTGGTCAGCCTCGACAAGGTGATCGAAACGATGCGCCAGACCGGCCTCGACATGCGCGACAAGTACAAGGAAACCTCGCAAGGGGGCCTGGCCGTCAACGTCGTCGAATGCTGACACCCAGAAGCGAAAACAAGAACGCCCGCGTGTTCCGAAAAACACGCAGGCGCCCGCATTGACGGTTCAGGTGGAACTGTTCAGCCGTGCGCCGCTTCGCAAAGCGCCTGCCACAGCCACGGCGCAAAGCTGCGCCAGACCTCGATATGGAACCGCGTCTCGCTGTCACGGCGAAGCACGATCTCGACCGTCTCGAAAACGGTCCGCGTGCCCCGGCCCACGGCAAAGGCTTCCATGTCCAGCGGGCAGCCCGCCATGATCGTTTCGACAGCGCGCGGCCCTTCGATCACGATGCCGACAGCGCGCGAGCTGACGTCAACGACGCTGACCGCCCGCCCCTCGCCCAGCGGCACGCTGTCAGCCGCCCCCAGCAGCGCGTAGTATTCATCGGGGCCGATCTGGATCACCCCGCTCGCATCCTGCCCGATCCTTTCGGGCAGCGTGCGGCCGATCACCCCGGCCAGTTCCGCCGCATCGCGCGCACGCAGCGCATAGCGGCGCATCGCCGGAGCGGGCGCGATCGTCACGCCGTCATAGCTCGACCCTTGCGCCGGCAGCGGCGAAGCGGTCATCATAACATCAGCCATCGAGGCGCTCCCCCTTGGGATCGAAGAACACGGTTCCGCTCACCTTCGCGGTCAAAGTCTGGCCAGGCATAGGGATGTAGACCGTCTGGCCCATCATATCGTGCCCACCGGCCACCAGCGCCAGCGCGATGGAGCGGCCCAGCGTGGCGCTCCAGTAAGAAGACGTCACATGCCCCAGCATCTTCATCGGCACGGGCTGGTTCGGATCGGCCACGATCTGCGCACCTTCCTCCAGCACCACGTTGGGGTCATCGGTCAGCAGCCCGACCAGCTGCTTGCGTCCCGGGGCTACGATGTCGGGCCGCTGCAAAGATCGCCTGCCGACGAAATCTGGCTTCTTCTTGCCCACCGCCCATTCGATGCCGGCATCCTTGGGCGTCACCGTGCCGTCGGTATCCTGCCCGATGATGATGTAGCCCTTTTCCGCGCGCAGCACGTGCATCGTCTCGGTGCCATAGGGCGTGATCCCATGCGCCTTGCCAGCGGCAAAGATCGCTTCCCACACCGCGCGGCCATGTTCGGCCGGCACGTTGATTTCAAAGCCCAGCTCGCCGGTAAAGCTCACCCTGAACAGCCGCGTCTCGACGCCGCAGATCGAGCCGAAGCGCACCGCCATGTGGGGGAAGGCTTCGGGCGAAAGGTCGATGCCTTCCACCAGCGGCGCGATCACCTCGCGCGCCTTCGGCCCCTGCAGCGCGATGACAGACCACTGCTCCGTGGTGCTGGTCAGCCACACGTTCAGGTCCGGCCATTCGGTCTGGAGATAGTCTTCCATCATCGCCAGCACGCGCGCGGCCCCGCCGGTCGTGGTGGTGATGTGGAAGCGATCGTCCGCAATGCGCCCGGCCACGCCGTCGTCGGTGATGAACCCGTCCTCCTTCAGCAGCAGGCCATAACGGCACCGCCCGGGTTCCAGCTGCTTCCAGGGGTTCGTGTACATGCGGTTGAGGAACTCGGCCGCATCCGGCCCCACCACCTCGATCTTGCCGAGCGTAGAGGCATCGAATATGCCCACCGCGTTGCGCACGGCCAGACATTCGCGCTTGACCGCCGCGTGCATATCCTCGCCCGCCTTGGGAAAGTACCACGCGCGCCGCCACTGCGCGACCAGCTCGAACGCCGCGCCGTTGGCCTCGGCCCACCCGTCGATGGCGGTCTTGCGCGTCGGCTGGAACAGCGCATCCTTGTGATGCCCCGCCAGCGCGCCGAATGTTTGCGGCGTGTATGGCGGGCGGAACGTGGTCAGCCCGATCTGCGTCACCGGGCGATTCATCGCCGCCGAGGCCAGCTGCAACCCGTTGAGGTTCGATGTCTTGCCCTGATCGGTCGCCATGCCGTTGGTGGTATAGCGCTTGACGTGCTCGATGGACTTGAAGCCCTCGCGCACGGCCAGTCCAATGTCCTTGGCGGTCACATCGTTCTGGAAATCGACGAAGGCCTTGATCCGGCTAGTATCTTTCGGCGTCGGCAGGTGCGGGACCACCACGCCGGCGCCAAAGTTCCGCTTGCCCGAACAGGCGCCGGCACAGCGCACGTTCTCGTTGGGCTTGTCCGGCACGAACGCGCCAAGGCCCTCGTCCCCTTGCTGTGCGACCACAGGTGGATCGTCGGCGTCCAGCCGCCCGCCATCATCACCGCGTCGGCGGCAATCTTCTTGCGGCGTGCGCCGTCGTTCTGCGCAATCTCGATACCGGTCACGCCATGGCGGCCCGAAACGCCGATCACGCTCGATCCCAGATAGACCGGCAGGCCCAGCGAAATGGCTTCGGCAACCAGCGCCGAATCCACATTGTCGCGCACGTCGACGATGGCGGAGAATCCGGCTCCGGCCTTTGCCATGGCCAGGGCGTCCTTCCACCCGCTGTCGTGCGCCGCCATCACCGCGATCTTGCGGCCCACCGCCACGCCATAGCGGAACAGCCAGGTCCGCGCCGCCGATGCCAGCATCACCCCCGGCACGTCGTTGCCCTCGAACACCAGCGGGCGCTCAATCGCGCCTTGCGCCAGCACGACTTCTCCCGCACGGATGCGCCACAGCTTCTCCCGCGCGCCCTTGCCCGGCACCGCCTGGTCATCGGGTAGGTGCTCGGTCAGCCGCTCGACCGCGCCGATGAAGTTGTCGTGATAATATCCGAACGCGGTGCAACGGGTCAGGATGCGGACGTTGGGGGCCGCCTCCAGGTCCTTCACGCTGCGCTCCAGCCACGCCGCCAGCGCGGGGTCGGACAGCGCACCGCCGCCCAGTTCGTTCTGCTCGTCGATCAGGATCACGCGCTTGTTGGTGCCCGTCGCCTGCAACGCGGCGTCGATCCCCGCTGGACCCGCACCGATGATCAGCAGGTCGCAATGGGCATAGGTCGCGCCATAGACGTCCGGATCGATCTCGGTCGGGCTGTCACCCAGCCCCGCCATGCGGCGGATGACCGGTTCATAGACCTTGTCCCAGAACGAGCGCGGCCACATGAACGTCTTGTTGTAGAACCCGGCCGGGAAGAACATGCCCAGGCGATCGTTGATCGCGGTCACGTCGTTCTTCAGCGAAGGCCAGCGGTTCTGGCTGACGCATTCCAGCCCTTCGTAGATTTCCACCGTGGTCGCGCGCAGATTGGGCGTGAACCGGCCCGGCCCACGCGTCACCGAAATCAGCGCGTTGGCCTCTTCCACGCCAGCGCCCATCACCCCGCGCGGGCGGTGGTACTTGAACGAACGGCCAAACAGCGTGATGCCCTGCGCCAGCAGTGCCGAAGCGACGGTGTCGCCCGGATGGCCTTCATAGGTCTGCCCGTCGAAACGGAAGCGGATCTTCTGCGAACGGTCGGGCCGTCCCAGCCCTTCGATCCTGTAACCACTCATTTCCGGGGCTCGCCTGCCTTGTAGGTGGTTTCAAACTTGTCGGTCACGGTGTCGCGCACCGCGTTGAAAAAGCGCCCGCAGCCGTGGGTATGGCGCCAGCGCTCGTGGTGCCGTCCCTTGGTATTGCTGCGGATGAACAGATAGCTTTCCCACTGCTGATCGTTCAGATCGGCCGGCTGCACGGGGCGCGCAATGTGCGCCTCGCCGCCATAGACGAACTCCACCTCGGGACGGCGCTCCTCGCAATAGGGGCAATGGATCAAGATCATCGGTTTCCCCTTTGCTCAGTGGGCCACGGCGGCGGCGGCCGCCTCGTCGATCAGGCGTCCGGTGCGGAACCGGTCGAGGTTATACGGCGCGTTGATCCAGTGCGGCTCGTCCCTGGCGATGGTATAGGCCAGCAGGTCCGCCGCGCCCGGCGTCGCCTTGAAGCCGCCGGTGCCCCAGCCGCAATTGACGTACAGCCCACGGACCGGCGTCTTGCCGAGGATCGGCGAACGGTCCGGCGTGACGTCAACGATCCCGCCCCAGCTGCGCAGCATCCGCATTCGGCGAAAGATCGGGAAGATTTCGCAGATCGCGGCCAGCGTGTGCTCGATGATGTGCAGCGCACCCCGCTGCGAATAGCTGACATACTGGTCGGTGCCCGCGCCGATCACCAGCTCGCCCTTGTCGGACTGGCTCATGTATGCGTGCACCGTGTTGGACATCACCACGCACGGGAAGATCGGCTTGATCGGTTCGGAAACCAGCGCCTGCAACGGATAGCTTTCCAGTGGGAAGTCCAGCCCCGCCATCTTCATGATGACCGAGGTGTTGCCGGCCGCCGAAACGCCCACTTTCTTCGCGGCGATATAGCCCTTTTCCGTCTCCACGCCCTGAATCGCGCCATCGGGCCCGCGGCGGATGCCGGTCACGCCGCAGTTCTGGATGATGTCCACGCCCAGCGCGGCGGCGGCGCGGGCATACCCCCATGCCACCGTATCGTGCCGCGCGGTGCCGCCCCGGCGCTGCAGCGCCGCGCCCAGTACGGGGTGGCGGACATTGGGATCGATGCTCAGCGGCGGGCAGTATTCCTTGGCTTCCTCGGGCGTCAGCCATTCGTTGTCCACGCCGTTCAGGCGGTTGGCGTGGATGTGCCGCTTGAAGCTCTGCACGTCGTGGATGTTGTGCGCCAGCATCATCACGCCGCGCTTCGAATACATCGTGTTGTAGTTCAGCTCTTGGCTGAGCCCGTCCCACAGCTTCACCGCGTGGTCATACAGGTGCGCGGATTCGTCGTATAGGTAGTTGGACCGGATGATCGTGGTGTTGCGGCCCGTATTGCCGCCGCCGATCCAGCCCTTTTCGATGACGGCCACGTTGGTGATGCCGTACTTCTTTGCCAGGTAATACGCCGCGCCGAGGCCGTGGCCGCCACCACCGACGATGATCGCATCGTACTGCGCTTTGGGCGCGGCGTCGGGCCACTGTTCGGGCCAAGACTTGTGCCCGCCAAGCGCCTTGGTGAACAGGTTGATTGCGCTGAAACGGGTCATGCCACGCCCTCTGATGCCTTTTTCTGCGGGATATAGGTCACCAGCATCGTCGCGCCTTCGCGGGTGCCGGCGATGTGCGGCGTGCCCGCGAGGCGGACTAGGAAGTCTCCAGCGCCATAGTGCCGGTCGGCGTCGTAGAATTCGCCTTGGATCACGAAGATTTGCTCCAGATGGTCATGGCTGTGCGGCGGCGAATAGGCGCCCGGCTCCATCTTCATCACCACCGTGCGCAATCCGGTCGCGCCATCGTCCAGCACCGGGATCTCGAAGAACCCGGGCGCGCTCTGGCGCCAGTCGCCACCGGCGCGCACAAATGCCGTGCCTGATTGCGGTAGCGGGATCATGCCCGGGCTCGCACTGGCAAACGGATCGCTCATGCCATTCCTTCCGGTAATGATAGACCAGCGGGCAAATCCCGCCGGACGGTTGCAAAAGTCTTGTAAAAGCCCGTCCCAACCGCGTTTGCAGACCCTAATCCTGTCTGCAACCGCTTAACCTATCATTAGAAAGACTGATTCTAGGTAGCAGGAACCCCTATCGCTTCGGCGCGCCATCAGGCGTAACGCAGCCCCTCGTAGATCGGGAAGCGGGCGCACAAGTCCTGCACCCGCGCAAGGACAGACTGTTCGACTTGGGCATCACCGGATTCGCCGTTCTTGCGCAACCCGTCGACGACTTCAGCAATCAACCTGCCGATCTCGCGGAACTCCTCGACACCAAACCCGCGCGTCGTTCCGGCCGGGGTGCCAAGACGCACGCCCGACGTGATGAAGGGCTTCTCGGGGTCACCGGGAATGCCATTCTTGTTGCAGGTGATCCCGGCGCGGTCGAGCGCGTGTTCGGCGTGCTTGCCCTTGGCGCCGTAGGGCCGCAGGTCGACGAGCATGAGGTGATTGTCCGTGCCGCCCGACACAACGCCCAGCCCCTGTTCGATTAGGGTCTCGGCAAGAGCGCGGGCGTTCTCCTGCACGGCTGCGGCGTAGGCCGCGAATTCCGGCGTCATTGCCTCGGCAAAGGCGACGGCCTTGGCGGCGACGATGTGCATCAGTGGGCCACCCTGCAGCCCCGGGAACACCGCGCTGTTGATCTTCTTTGCGATCGCCTCGTCGTTGCTGAGGATTAGGCCGGAACGCGGACCACGCAGGGACTTGTGCGTGGTCGTCGTCGTCACGTGCGCGTGCGGCACCGGCGAGGGATGCACGCCGCCAGCCACCAGCCCCGAAAAGTGCGACATGTCGGCAAGGAGATAGGCCCCCACTTCGTCCGCAATTTCGCGAAAACGCGCGAAGTCCCAGAAGCGCGAATAGGCGGTGCCACCGCAGATGATCAGCTTGGGCCGACATTCGCGGGCGATCCGGGCCACTTCGTCCATGTCGATACGCTGATCATCGGGGCGCACGCCATAGGGCACGGGGTTGAACCACTTGCCACTCATGTTGACGGGCGAACCGTGCGTCAAATGGCCCCCAGAGTTGAGGTCGAGGCCCATGATGGTATCGCCGGGCTGCAGCAGCGCAAGGAATACGGCCTGGTTCATCTGGCTGCCCGAGTTGGGCTGCACGTTGGCAAAGGCTGCGCCGAACAACTGCTTGGCCCGATCGATGGCCAGCGCCTCGATCTCGTCGACATATTCGCAGCCACCATAATAGCGCTTGCCCGGGTAGCCTTCGGCGTACTTGTTAGTGAGGATCGAACCCGCTGCATCGAGCACAGCCTTCGAGCAGATGTTCTCCGATGCAATCAACTCGATACAGTCGCGCTGCCGGCCGAGTTCCTTGTCGATCAGTGCCGCGATGGCGGGATCGCGCCTGCCGATGTCGAGATCGAAAAAGCCGGTCGGGCGCGTGCCGCAGCGTTCAATCGTTGCCATTGCTAAGTTCCAATCAGTGTTGCGGGGGACGAGCCGGGATGAAGAGCTCCGCTCAAAGCTTGCCGGTCAGTTCCGGGACCAGCGTGAACAGGTCGCCGACGAGGCCGATGTCGGCCACCTGGAAGATCGGGGCGTCTTCGTCCTTGTTGATGGCGATGATGGTCTTGCTGTCCTTCATCCCGGCAAGGTGCTGGATCGCGCCCGAGATGCCGACGGCGATGTAGACTTCGGGTG
>NZ_LSIA01000218.1:0-84721 GCF_001556015.1 Novosphingobium sp. CCH12-A3
TCCTCACGGAACCTCAGCGCGAGTCGCCCGAGCCTCGCCGCCTGCGCGACGAGCCGAAGGACGGGGGAGCGGGGGTGGCAAATCAGGCGCCCCCCTTGCAACCACCGCCTCTCCCCGCCACAGCAACGCCATGCCGTTCGAGATAGCCAGCAGCGCAATTGCGACGATGACGGTGGCGGCCCGCGATGCCTGCCCCGACGAGGCGTGCGGCCTCCTGCTTGGCTGGGACACCCGCGTGGAAACCGCCGTTCGCACCGCCAATGTCGCCGCCGACCCGGCGCGCCATTTCGAGATCGATCCCGCCGCCCTCATCGCCGCGCACAAGGCGGCGCGGGCTGGCGGGCCGGACGTTCTCGGCTATTTTCACACGCATCCCAACGGCCTTGCCCGCCCGTCATCCACCGACGCAGCCAGCGCCGCGCACGATGGCAAGGTCTGGGCGATTGCCGCGCCGGTCCGCGACGGATCGTGGGCAATTACGTGTTGGCACGATGGCCCGAACGGGTTCGAAGCGCTTTCCTATGCGGTCATCGCTGGCTAAGGCTGTAAGGCATCAACCCGTTTGCTCGCACAGAGCCCCTTGCGCAGACCACTGATCCAAAAAGGCCTTCCATCAGAACATGACAGCACCTGCTTCCGCGCTCGATCTCGCCAGCCTGCTCTGCTCGCGCCTTTGCCATGACATGCTCAGCCCGGTAGGCGCGCTTTCAAACGGTCTCGAACTCCTCGTCGAGGAGAAGGACCCCGAAATGCGCCAGCGCTGCTTCGAACTGCTCGAACAGAGCGCGAAGGCATCGGCAGACAAGCTCAAGTTCTTCCGCCTCGCCTTCGGTGCGGCCGGCGGCTTCGGCGATTCCGTGCCGGTGAACGAGGCGCGCGCCCTGATCGATGCGCTGGCCGGCAGCAACGGGCGTGTCGCGGTGAACTGGATGTTCGGCGTCGATGCCTTGGCCAAGCCCGCGGTGAAGACCCTGCTCAACCTCGCCCTGATCGGGCTCGACGCGCTGGTCCGCGGCGGCACGCTCGATATCGGTGCAGAAGTGAACGGCGGCGCGATCGAGATCGTCGTGCGCGCCGCCGGGCAGCGCGTGGCGTTTGATCCGGCGGTCGGTCAGGCGCTTGAAGGCACGTTGGCTGCAAGCGAACTGTCCAGCAAGACGGCGCCCGCCGCGATGGTCCAGCAGCTTGCCGCCTCGGTCGGCGGCGGGGTGCAGGTCCACGTCACGGCGGAAAGCCTGGTCATGGGCGCAGTGCTCCCGGCAGCCTGATCCATGATGCGCCGCTGGCTCGTCCATCGCGAGGTGCCATCGCCGAACTGGAACGAGCGCAAGCTGCCGGTCACCATGGTGGTGCTGCACTATACCGGCATGGAGACCGCACAGGCGGCGCTTGATCGGCTCTGCGATCCGGCAGCGGAAGTCTCGGCGCACTACATGATCGACGAGGACGGCACCGTCACCGGCCTGGTGGACGAGGACAAGCGCGCCTGGCACGCCGGGCGGTCCTCCTGGCGCGGGATCACCGATATAAACTCGGCGAGCGTCGGGATCGAACTGGTAAATCCCGGCCACGAATTCGGCTACCGCCCCTTCCCCGACGCCCAGATCGAGGCGCTGCTGCCGCTGCTCGCCGATATCGTCAAGCGGCACAACGTGCCCCGCGCCAACGTTGTCGGCCATTCCGACGTCGCCCCGGCGCGCAAGGAAGATCCGGGCGAGTTGTTCCCGTGGGAATTGCTCGCTCGGCACCGCCTCTGCCTGCCCACACCCAAGCTCTCGATGCGGCTGCTCTACGACAACGAGGCTGCGTTCTTCCTCGCCCTCGAACGCTTCGGCTATGACATTTCCGATCAGGAAGCCGCAGTGCGCGCCTTCCAGCGGCGCTGGCGGCCACACCGGATCGATGGGCAGGTCGATGGCCAGATCGGCGCATTGCTGTTCGAACTCCTGTTGGAACGCGATCTCGGTCATGCTAGGTGACCGCTCGCCAGGGGGCCGGGCAGCCGCGTGATCGCAAGATCCCGAGGAAAGTCCGGGCTCCACGAAACAAGGGTGGCGGGTAACGCCCGCCGGGCCTGACACCGCAAGGTGGAAGGTCAAGGGAAAGTGCCACAGAGAGCAGACCGCTAGTCCGCAAGGACGAGTAAGGGTGAAAGGGTGCGGCAAGAGCGCACCGCGCGACCGGCAACGGAAGCGGCACGGCAAACCCCACCCGGAGCAAGATCGAATAGGGACTGCGCGCTCTTCGGAGCAGGCTTGTTTCGGGCCAGCAGTCCGGGTTGATTGCTTGAGCGTTCCGGCAACGGTCCGCCTAGAGGAATGGCTGCCAGCGGCGATACGGTCCACTTGTGGGATACCGTCGGCGCTACAGAACCCGGCTTACAGGCCCCCTGGCGCTTCGATGGTTTCCTACAGCGCTGCAAGTTGTTAGGACGTGTCCATGTCCGGCGGCCATCATCACCATCACGATCATCATGGGCATGGGCACGGGCATGACCACCATGGCCATGGCCATTCCCACGCTCCCGCCAACTTCGGCCGGGCCTTTGCCGTCGGCATCACGCTGAACCTCGGCTTTGTCGTGGTCGAGGCGGTCTACGGCGTGATTGCCGGTTCGATGGCGCTGGTGGCAGATGCCGGACACAACCTGTCCGACGTGCTCGGCCTCGTCATCGCCTGGACCGCCAGCGTGCTGGCAGCGCGGCCGCCCTCGGCCCGCTTCACCTATGGCTTCAAGTCCAGCTCGATCCTGGCCGCCCTCGGCAATGCCGCGTTCCTGCTGGTCGCGCTGGGCGCCATCCTGGTCGAGACGATCCGTCGGCTGATAGAGCCCGAGCCGGTTGCGGGTGGTCCGGTCATGGCGGTAGCCGCCGTCGGCATCGTGATCAACACCGTCACGGCGCTGATGTTCATGCGAGGGCGCAAGCACGATATCAACATCCGCGGCGCCTACCTGCACATGGCTGCAGACGCTGCGGTTTCGGCCGGCGTCGTTGTCGCAGGCCTGCTGATCACGCTGACAGGTGCGCAATGGATCGATCCGGTCACCAGCCTTGTCATTGTCGGCATCATCGCCGCAGGCACATGGGGGCTGCTCAAGGATTCGCTGCGCATGGGCCTGCACGCCGTTCCGCCCGGAATCGACGAGCAGAAAGTGCGGCACTTCCTCAACTCGCTGAGCGGGGTCGAGGCGGTGCACGATCTGCACATCTGGCCGATGAGCACGACCGAGACCGCGCTGACCGCGCACCTCGTGATGCCGGGCGGCCATCCGGGTGACAGCTTCCTCCACCAGCTCGCGCATGAACTGGACCATGATTTCGGCATTGGCCACGCAACCGTCCAGGTCGAGACGATCGATGGCCACGAATGCGCGCTGTTGCACGATAACGTGGTGTAAACAGCCCCATCGTGCATCCCTCAATGTCCCAAGAGACAGGTCGCAGGGCACGGCACAGAGGGCCATATTGGCATCCGGAGACGTTCCGATCGGGGCAGACTTACCCCTCCGCCCCGGTTCCTCCCTTGATCCCCGGCTACTCGTTCCCTTCGGCCGGGGGTACCAATTCTTCAGGCGCGCTGCCCCACGCAGCGCGCCTATTTTTTGCCAATTACACTTCGTAATCAAGCACATGCACCATGGGCCATGTGGAATCGCCCCGGGCAGCTACCACCTCTGGTCGCGGAGGGGCGGGCCGGCAGCCTCAGATCTTGCGCCGGATACAGCCACGTTTCGACCAAGGAGTTACCGATGAGCTCGAAGTTCCTGATCGCGGCCCTCGCCGCTACTGCCGCCACTGCAGCACCCGCGTTGGTCACGCCTGCCTTCGCCAACCACCATGAAGAGACCAAGATGGTCGGCGGCGCCGCAATGTACCCCTCGAAGACCATCGTCGAGAACGCGGTGAACTCGGCCGATCACACCACGCTTGTCGCCGCGGTCAAGGCCGCCGGCCTCGTCGATACGCTGAATGGCACCGGTCCGTTCACCGTCTTCGCTCCCACCAACGCTGCCTTCGCCAAGCTGCCTGCAGGCACTGTCGACACCCTGCTCAAGCCCGAAAGCAAGGCCGCGCTGACCAAGGTCCTGACCTATCACGTCGTGGCGGGCAAGGTGACGGCGGCGCAGCTCGTCGCCAAGATCAAGGCCGATGGCGGCAAGACCGAACTCACCACCGTCGCGGGCGGCAAGCTCACGGCCTCGCTGATGGGCGATACCGTCATGCTCACCGACGAAAAGGGCGGCATGGCCCACGTGACGCAAGCCGATGTGATGCAGAAGAACGGCGTGATCCATGTGACCGACGCGGTCTCGCTGCCGAACTGATCTTGCTTGCCCCTTCCAAACAGGGGGGCAGTGGCCAACAAAAAGGGCGGGTGCCTCTCGGTACCCGCCCTCTTTCATGTTCAGTCGAAGCCGGAAATCAGGCCGCTTCTTCCTTGCCCTTGTGGACGCGGATCGGTTCCTTGCGACCTTCGACGACGTCCTTGTCGACCACGACCTCGTTGATGTCGGTCTCGGTCGGCACGTCGAACATGGTGTCGAGCAGCAGGCCTTCGACGATCGAGCGAAGCCCGCGCGCGCCGGTCTTGCGTTCGATGGCCTTCTTGGCGATCGCTTCCAGGGCGTCGTCGGTGAAGGTCAGCGTCACGTCTTCCAGCTCGAACAGCTTGGCGTACTGCTTGATCAGCGCGTTCTTCGGCTCCTTGAGGATCTTGACCAGCGCCTCGATGTCGAGGTCGTTCAGGGTCGCGATCACGGGCAGGCGGCCGACGAATTCGGGGATCAGGCCGAACTTGAGGAGATCCTCAGGTTCCGACTTCTGGAGCAGTTCGCCCACGCGGCGCTTTTCGGGATCGGCAACGTGCGCGCCGAAGCCAATCGAGCGCTTCTGCAGGCGGTCGGCAATGATCTTGTCGAGGCCCGCAAAGGCGCCGCCGCAGATGAACAGGATGTTCGTGGTGTCGACCTGCAGGAACTCCTGCTGCGGATGCTTGCGCCCGCCCTGCGGGGGAACCGAGGCGGTGGTGCCTTCCATCAGCTTGAGCAGCGCCTGCTGCACGCCTTCGCCCGAAACGTCGCGCGTGATCGATGGATTCTCGGCCTTGCGGCTGATCTTGTCGATCTCGTCGATGTAGACGATACCGTGCTGCGCCTTCTCGACGTTGTAGTCGGACGCCTGCAGCAGCTTGAGGATGATGTTCTCCACGTCCTCGCCCACGTAACCGGCTTCGGTCAGCGTGGTGGCATCGGCCATGGTGAAGGGCACGTCGAAGGTCTTGGCAAGCGTCTGTGCCAGCAGCGTCTTGCCCGAACCGGTCGGGCCGACGAGCAGGATGTTCGACTTCGACAGTTCAACATCGCCGCCCTTGCCGCTGTGCTTGAGGCGCTTGTAGTGGTTGTGGACGGCCACCGAGAGCACGCGCTTGGCGCGGTCCTGGCCGATCACGTAGTCGTTCAGAGTCTCGAAGATGTCGCGCGGGGTTGGTACGCCGCCATCCTTCTTGCCGGCGATGCCGGCCTTGGTCTCTTCACGGATGATGTCGTTGCACAGTTCGACGCATTCATCGCAGATGAACACGGTCGGCCCGGCGATGAGCTTGCGCACTTCGTGCTGCGATTTGCCGCAGAAGCTGCAGTAGAGGGTGCTCTTGGTATCCGATCCGGAAAGCTTGGTCATTCGTCCATCCCAGGCGCCTCTCCACGAGAGGCGGGCCCGATCATCCTACTACCGCAAGGGCATTAATCAACCGGACTCGATTACAGTAACGTGATCCTAAGGGGCAAAGCCTTTCGCTGGGCTTAAGGCCTTGACCCTCAGGGTTATTCCTTATGCGGGTGCGCCGCCCGAACCTTCTTCGCCGCCGACCGAATCGGTCACCGGACGCGACTCGAACACCTTGTCGACGAGCCCGAAGTTCTTCGCTTCCTCGGCTTCGAGGAAGGTGTCGCGGTCCATCGCCTTCTCGATCTCGTCGAGCGAGCGGCCGGTGAACTTGACGTAAAGGTCGTTCATGCGCTTGCGGATGCGCAGGATCTCGCGCGCCTGGATCTCGATGTCCGAGGCCATGCCGCGTGCGCCGCCCGAAGGCTGGTGGACCATGATGCGCGCGTTGGGCAGCGCAATGCGCATGCCCGGCTCACCGGCAGCAAGCAGGAACGAGCCCATCGACGCAGCCTGGCCGATGCACACGGTCGACACGCGGGGGCGGATGTATTGCATGGTGTCGTAGATCGCGAGACCTGCCGTCACCACGCCGCCCGGCGAGTTGATGTACATCGAGATGTCCTTCGACGGATTTTCCGATTCGAGGAACAGGAGCTGGGCGATGATCACCGAGGCCATGTGGTCCTCGACTTCGCCGGTCACGAAGATGATGCGTTCGCGCAGCAGGCGCGAATAGATGTCGAAGCTGCGTTCGCCGCGGCTCGATTGTTCGACCACGACCGGGATCAGCGCGCCGGTGACGGGATCGGTGGTGAATTTGCCTTGCGCACTCGATGCGCCGAACAGGTCGAGCATGGAAATCCTCATATGGTTAGGCTTCGCTATGTCGCGTGCCACGGCGCGATGTTCAAGGGCGTTAACCGCGAATCCGGGGATTTGCGGGTCGAAAGCCGGTTTGGTGACACGCCCGAAGGTGCTGCCGCCATCAAGGCGCTTGCAAGTGCGGCGGGCCGTGCGCAGCATCGGGCGGAGATTCTGGCATGGGGTCGGCTTGATGAAATTGCTGTTTCTTTGCTCTGCCATGGCCGCTGCTGCACTACCTTCATGCGGCGCGGCGCAGAGTGTGTCCGATTACCTGGCACGGATCGCGGCGGTCGACGACGCCGGGCCGCAGCTGAATGCGGTGCTGGCGATCAACCCCGATGCGGCGAAGGAGGAGGCTGCCGCCAGGAAGGTCAAGGGACCGCTTGCGGGCAAGGCGGTGCTGATCAAGGACAATATCGAGGTCGCAGGCCCGATGGCTACGACCGCCGGAAGCCTGGCCCTGAAAGACAACGTCACCGGCCGCGACGCTCCGCTTGTCGCAAGGCTGCGCAAGGCGGGAGCGGTGATCCTGGGCAAGACCAACCTTTCGGAATGGGCCAACATCCGCTCGTCCTCGTCGTCCAGCGGCTGGAGCGCGATCGGAGGACAGACGAAGAACCCCCACGCGATCGACCGGAGCCCATGCGGATCGTCATCAGGCAGCGGCTCGGCGGTGGCCGCGGGCCTTGCCTGGGCAGCCATCGGCACCGAGACCGACGGGTCGATCACCTGCCCGGCCTCGGTCAATGGCATCGTCGGTTTCAAGCCCACTGTCGGCATGGTCAGCCGCACCCATGTCGTTCCGATCAGCCACAGCCAGGACACGGCGGGACCGATGACCCGCAGCGTCGCCGATGCCGCGCGGCTGATGAATGCGCTCGCCGGGACCGACCCCGCCGATAGCGCCACCGCCGAGGCCGACAAGCGCAAGGCAGACTTCACCGCAGGCCTCGCCACCGCCAGCCTCAAAGGCGTCCGCATCGGCGTGCTGCGCAAGCAGGCGGGCAACCACCCTGCCCTGCTTGCCCTGTTCGACAAGGCGCTGACCGACCTGACGGCGGCGGGCGCGGAGCTGGTCGAGATCGCGTTCGAACCCTCGCCCGAGATGGGCCGCGACGAGTTCACCGTGCTGCTCTACGAATTGCGCGAGGACATGGGCGCCTACCTGCGCTCCCTGCCCGCCAAGCAGGGGCCGAAGTCGCTTGCCGACCTGATCGCCTTCAACAAGGCGCATCCAGAGGAACTGCGCTGGTTCGGGCAGGACGTTTTCGAGCAGGCCGAAGCGACGACCGACCAGATCGGCTATACCGCCGCACGCGCCAATTCGCTCAAGCTCGCCGGGGCCGAAGGCATCGACAGGCTGCTGCGCGAGAACAAGGTGACCTTCCTTGTCGCGCCGACCGAGGGCCCGGCCTGGCCGATCGACCTGGTGCTGGGCGATCACTTCGTTGGCGTGGGCGCCGGCAATCTCTCGGCCATCG
The DNA here is from genome assembly GCF_001556015.1 of Novosphingobium sp. CCH12-A3. Lineage (NCBI taxonomy): Bacteria > Pseudomonadati > Pseudomonadota > Alphaproteobacteria > Sphingomonadales > Sphingomonadaceae > Novosphingobium > Novosphingobium sp. CCH12-A3. The sequence continues at coordinate 8,014 of NZ_LSIA01000218.1, forward strand.
CGGGATATCCGCATCTGTCCGTGCCGATGGGCGCGGTAGAGGGCCTGCCCATCGGCCTTTCGATCATGGGCGCGAAGTGGGACGACAAGCGCGTATTGGAAGCGGGCGCTGCCTACGAACGCGCCCGGACCGCCGCAGTGCCTGTCCCCTCGTTCAAGCGCTGGGGGGAGTAAGGTCCCTAGGGTCAGGACCCATTACTCGCACCTTCGAGGTTTGAGGCAAAATAGCTCAGCGCAAGGCGGATGGGCGCGGGAATAGTGGTTCTATTTCAAGCCCATCCAACGTAGCGATGGGCCATTTTGGTCAAATACCTGCGGGACGCTGGAATGGCTTCCATCTCGAACGGAAATCCGCTTGGAAAGGCAACCAGCCTTCCCGGCGCGCATTTCCGCCCGATATGTTCGCCATTCCGGCGCCTCGAAGGTGTGAGTAATGGGTCCTGACCCTAGCCGCCGCGGGACCGGCGGAAGCCTGCTGCCTGGGCCTCTTCCTCGGTGCAGAAGAGCCGCTCGGGCCGGGTCCCGTCATAGTACTTCATGCCGGGCAGGTAATAGATGTACTCGCCATTGCGCTGGCTGACATTGCCCTTGATCGCGCAGCCGAAGGCATTGCGATAGACCTGGGCCCCGCTGGCCCGCGTCGATCGCGCAACCCCTTGCGCCCTCTGGCTGGCGCTTGCCGCAATACGGGCCTGAGGATGGGCCTTCCTCCAGTCTGATGGCCGATCGAATGTGCCCGCCCAGATGCCGGCCTTCGCGGTCTTCACGGCCTGTTCCACTTCCAGATAGGGCGCGTCGCCGGGGCTGTTTTCAATGGCAACGGCAAACCCGGCGGCGACCATGGCTTCGGACAGGTCCCGTTCGTCAATCATGCACTGGCCAACCGCGAGGCCTTGCGCGTTCTGCGCCCGGACGCTGCATTTCACCTCACCCGTCTGCAACAGTAGGCCAAGATGACGCTTCGCATCTGCGCCGCAGTCCCAGTTTGTGCCGCCGCGCGCGCATTTTTGGCCGAGTTCGGGCGCGTCGATGCCGAACAGGCGGATACGCTGGCCGGTCATGTCGATCGTGTCGCCATCGAGCGCCGTGGCATTGCCGCTGATGATCTGCGCGGCAGCGGGAAGCGGGGGCATGGCAAGCAGCAAGGCAATGAAGACGCGCAAAGGGAATTTCCTGACCGGGGCAGGCCATTCCTTCGCGCAAGCAAAGTTAGGATTTGGTTTGCGCCTGAATTTGCGCCTGTGACTGCAGGGCTTCGAGGGCTTCGAATTGCGATTGCAGCGCGCGCTGGCGGGCATTGGCGCGAGCGAGGCTGCTGCGTTTCTGCGCGGTGTCCCTGCGCATCCTTCGCCAGGCCGCCAGGCTGTGGAACCACTGCGAGATGACTTCCAAAAGGCCGCTGCCGCGCGGACGCATGGGGGCGTGCGAGCGCGGCAGCGGGGTGGGTTCGGCCACGGTTGCGGAGGCTGTGGCCGAATGGCGTTGAGGCAGTGCTTCGGGAACTTCGGGCTCCAGCGCGAGCGCGCGGTCGAGCAGGTCGATCGTGGTCATGGCAGCGGGAGCCTCCGTGGACGGCAGCGCAGCGGTTGCTGCAGCCGAAGCTCGCTTCGCGGGGGCCCTGGTCCGATTTGCGGGTTTCTTGCGGCTGGCCTTGCGGGCGGTGGTGGGGCGGCGCTTTGCGCTCTTCCCCTTGGCGACCTTGCGGGGCTTCTTCGATGAGGGCGTGGCTGGCGCTTCCGGCCACGGGATGCTGGCGATCACCGCGCCGCGCGGTGCTGGCAGGATAAGGTGATCGGGAAAGGCTGGCGGATTGGCCTGGCGCAGCAGGAAGGAAGGCTCACGCAGCGAGACTGCCGACGCTTTGGAGCGAGGCGCTTTCCCCCTGATGGACGCGCGGGGCGGACGTGGACGCGAGGCAACACGATTGCGAACGGTGTGCATGGCAGTTCCCCCAGACGAGGTTCCTTGCCGATGGATGCTGGCACAATGCGACTCGGGTGCGAACGGGAGATGGATCGGAAACCGAATGGTCTGCACTTTTCCTAACGAATTACGCATTCAAGCGGCGCGCAATTACGTAGCGGATGGCCAAAAACGCCAACGGCCCGGCGTGCTGATGCGCGCCGGGCCGTCCGAAATCCGGCTCTTGCGAACCGGATCAATCCGAAATGGAGATCAGCCTTCGGCCTTCTTCTTCGGTGCAGCCTTCTTCTTCGGAGCAGGCGCTTCTTCAGCGGCGGCTTCGGCAGCAGGGGCTTCCTCGGCAGCCTTCTTCTTGGGAGCGGCCTTCTTCTTCGGCGCTTCGGCTTCAGCTTCAGCAGGAGCAGCAGCTTCCTCGGCCGGAGCTTCGTCCTTGGCAGCCTTCTTCTTGGCCGGAGCCTTCTTGGCGGCCTTGGCCGGAGCGGCGGCAGCGCCTTCCTCGGCCTCGATCGCGGCCTGCAGCTCTTCCTTGGTCACTTCGCGCTCGGTGACTTCGGCCTTGTCGAACAGGAAGTCGACGACCTTGTCCTCATAGAGCGGCGCGCGCAGCTGGGCGGCGGCAAGCGGTTCCGAACGCACGTAGTCGACGAAGCGCTGGCGGTCCTGTTCGCGGTACTGCTGGGCAGCCTGGCGGATCAGCATTTCCATTTCTTGGGCAGAAACGGTCACGCCGTTGGCCTGGCCGATTTCCGACAGGAGCAGGCCGAGGCGCACGCGGCGTTCGGCGATCTTGCGGTAATCGTCCTTCTCGGCCTCGATTTCCTTCAGGGCCTCTTCAGGGTTCTCTTCGTTCTGGGCTTCCTGCTGAAGCTGGGCCCAGATCTGCTCGAACTCGGCATCGACCATCGAAGGCGGCACGGCGAAATCGTGACCGGCGGCAAGCTGATCGAGCAGCGCGCGCTTCATCTGGGTGCGGGTCAGGCCGGCAGTTTCCTGCTCCAGCTGGCCGCGCAGCAGGGTCTTCAATTGCTCGAGGCTTTCGAGGCCGAGCATCTTGGCGAATTCGTCGTTGGCTTCGAACTCACCGGGGTTCTTCACCGCCTTGACCTTGATGTCGAAGGTGGCTTCCTTGCCCTTGAGGTTTTCGGCCGGGTAGTCTTCCGGGAAGGTCACGGTGATGACGGTTTCGTCACCGGCCTTCACGCCGACGAGCTGTTCCTCGAAGCCGGGGATGAAGCGGCCAGCGCCGAGTTCCAGCGGGGTGTCTTCAGCCGCGCCGCCTTCGAAGGCAACGCCATCGACCTTGCCGAGGAAGTCGATGATGATCTGGTCGCCGTCCTTGGCCTTCGCGCCCTTCTTGGCGTCGGTGAAGGACTTCTGGCCAGCGCCGATGCGGGCAACGGCTTCGTCGACTTCGGCTTCGGTGACGGGAACGGTCAGCTTTTCAAGCTTCAGGCCATCGAGCGAGGGCGCTTCGATCTGGGGCAGGACTTCCAGCTCGACGGTCAGTTCGGCGTCCTTGCCTTCGTCATAGCCTTCGCCGAGCGAGACGGCGGGCTGCATCGCGGGGCGCAGCTTGTTGTCGGCAACCAGCTTGTCCATCGCTTCGCGGATGGTGGTCTGCAGCGCTTCCTGGTGGAGCGCCGGGCCGTGCATCTTGCGGACGAGGTTGGCGGGCACCTTGCCGGGGCGGAAGCCGGGCATGCGCACCTGCGGCGCGATCTTCTTGACCTCACCTTCGACCCGGGCGGCGATGTCGGCCGCGGGGATGGTGACGGTGTAGGCGCGCTTCAGGCCCTCGTTGGTGGTTTCGACGATCTGCATCCTGATCCAACTTTCATGTATGTCACGCGCTTGCGCGGGAAAAGCTGACTCGGACGCCGGCGCGCGGACTGGTGCGGGCGAAGGGACTCGAACCCCCACATCTTGCGATACTGGAACCTAAATCCAGCGCGTCTACCAGTTCCGCCACGCCCGCATCCGGCGAAAAGCGAGCGGTGCCCCTATCGCAGTGGCCGGAAAAGGGCAAGCGCCTTGGAATTACGGCTCGGAACAGTGTATGACGGCCTGAGTTGGGGAAGAAAGCGCAAACCTTTCAAGGAGCCGCACGATGGCCACGACCCCCGATTCCCCGCAGCCAGACCGAATCGAACCCCAGTCCCCGCCCGAAAGCCCGCCGGTGACCGAACCGGACGGCGTGCCGCCCGTCATCCAGCCCGATGAAGCGCCGGTGGTCGAGCCGGATCAGGTTCAGCCGGGCGCGCCGCAGGAAGTGCCAGCGGCACCGGATTGATTTGTAGCATCTTCTTCCTCGTCATCCCGGGCTTGACCCGGGATCCCGCTTCTTTTTGAAGGGGTTGCGCGGAAGAAAAGCGGCCCCTCGGGTCAAGCCCGGGGCGATGCCGTTTTTGTGCTTCAATTCAACTCCGCGGATCGGCGGGGCAGGATGATCCGTGGCAATCAGCTTTCAGGAAACGGCAACTCCAAACCGTGCTCCTTAAGGACTTTGACGTAGAGTCTTACCCGATGCTCTAGCTGATCAACCAGTTCCTTCAGATCGTACCAATGATCTGAATCCGGTTCCGCACCCGAGAGTGCACCCAATGCCATGCTGTACATATTGTTGAGGGAGTCCCCCTGAATCAGCATTCCCGGAAACTTACGGTCAGGATGCCGCATGACCGCTGCATTGGTTGCATCAGAGTAAATCTCAACTGACATCGTACGCATCTTTACCCCCGTAACTGACTAAGGTCGCTCAGGCCTACGCTACCAACCTCGTCAGCATCGCAATCACACCAAAGTGAGACTGCTGCGGCTGAATTCTAGCGCCCGCGCCATCATCCCCCCCACACTCCAGACAATAAGCCCTGATCCCGCCGCCTTCCATCAGGCGCATCACGTCCGCCTGCATCCGCGCCATAAGGCCCTGCTGTTGCGCCGCCAGCGCGCCCGCCAGATCGTGTGCCCGTGCCTCGGGCGCTTCGCCGGTTTCCATCTGGCGGAGGAGCTGGGCGAAGGGGCTGGGTTCGTCTTCGATGTAGGCGGCGTGGAAGGTTTCGGCCTTGGCCTGTTTGGCGACCCACGCCACCGCATCGTCGAGGCCGCCGAACTGGTCGACGAGGCCGAGCTGGCGGGCGGTGCCCCCGTCCCAGATGCGCCCCTGCGCGATTCTGTCGATGTCGGCCGATGACTTGCCGCGCGCCTTGGCGACGAGGCCGAGGAAGCGGCTGTAGGTCTGTTCGACCTGACCCTGCAACAGCGCCTCCACCTGCGGGCTGAGGCCGCCCAGCAGGTCGGGCTGGCCCGAAAGCGGGGTGGTGCGGATCGAATCGGTGGTTACGCCATATTGCGGCAGAGTCTGTTCGAGCGTGGGCAGCACGGCAAAAACGCCGATCGAGCCGGTGATCGTGCTGGGCTCGGCAAAGATGCGCTGGGCGGGCGTGGAGACCCAGTACCCGCCACTGGCGGCAAGGCTGCCCATCGAGACGGCGACCGGCAGGCCCTTGGCCTTCACCCGCTCCACCGCCGCGCGGATGCGTTCGGACGCCATGACCGAGCCGCCCGGCGAATCGACGCGCAGGACGAGGCCAGCATAGTCATCGCTCTGCGCCACGCCGTCGACCAGATCGGCAATGCGATCGCCGCCCGCGGTGCCGGGGCCGGCATCGCCATCGACGATTTCGCCCGCGACGGTGACGACGGCGACGGCCCTGCCCTGCTTCGAGACGGGCTTGTCAGCCAGATAGACCAGGAGTTCGGTGGCCTTGAAGGCGCCAAGCCCGGCGTCTTCGTCTGCGCCGGCAATCTCGGCCACGCGCTTTCCGAAAGCCACGCGGTCACCGATCTTGTCGACAAGGCCGGACTTGAGCGCGGCTTGTGCAGCGTCGTTTCCATTGTCGCGCACCCACTTGGCCGGGTCGGTGGTGGCGAGGGTCAGGTCGGCCTTGGGGCGGGCCTTCTTCACCTCGTCCTGCCAGTTCTGCCACAGCGTGCCATAGACTGCCTGCATCGCCTCGCGCGCTTCGGGCGACATTTCGGCGCGGATGTAGGGCTCCACCGCGCTCTTGTAGGTGCCGACCTTGAAGACGTGGACGTTGGCTTTCAGCTTGTCGATCAGGCCCTTGTAGAACAGCAGCGTGCCGCCGGGGCCGCTGATGGCAACGCCGCCCATGGGATCGACCCACGCTTCGGACGAATGCGCGGCCAGTTGCATCGCATCGTCGGTGTAGATCAGCGCGCGGACGAGCACGGGCTTCTTTGCCGCGCGCACCTTGTCCATCGCTGCGCCGATCTGGCTGAGGTGGACGGCCGAGCCGCCGCCGAAGGCTTCGAGATCGAGCACGACGGCCTTGATGCGCTTGTCGTCTGCCGCAGCGGCAATGGCGCGCGAGACGTCGCGGGCGGTGTATTCCGGTTCGGGCGTCTGGCCTGACAGCAATTGCGTGGGCGAAATCTCGCTCGCTTCTTCCACCACGCGGCCTTCGAGCGGCAGGTAGAGCGCACCTTCGCGGACCATGCCGGGAGCGGGCCGCAGCGTGAGGACGGTGTAAAGGCCTGCGAAGAAAAGCAGCAGGAACAGCAGGACGAGACCGTCCTTGATGGCGACGAGGATCTTCCAGACCGATTTGGCAAAGCTCATGGGGCGCAGACTATTGTGGACGGGCGCGCTTTGCCAGCGGGAAACGGCTTGAGAATGGTGGGCCTGCCCTCTAGGGAACTGGCTTTAATGCAAAGCTCAACCAAACCCCAAGCGGACCGCTATCCAGCGGGCGGCCTCGCCTACCCGCACCGTGACCTGACCGGCATCGGCCAGCTCGCGCGCCACGAGATTCTCTACCTCCTCGACGAGGCGGAGCAATGGGTGGAGCTGAACCGGCAGCCGAAGAAGAAGACCGATCTGCTGAACGGTCTGACGATCATCAACGCCTTCTTCGAGAACTCCACCCGGACGCTCCTGAGCTTCGAGATCGCGGGCAAGCGGCTGGGCGCGGACGTGGTCAACATGCACGCCGCCACCAGCAGCGTGAAAAAGGGCGAGACGCTGATCGACACGGCGATGACGCTCAACGCCATGCGCGCCGATGCCATCGTGATCCGCCATGCGAGTTCCGGCGCGGTGCGGCTGATTGCCGAGAAGGTCGATTGCCCGGTGCTCAACGCAGGCGACGGGCAGCACGAACACCCGACGCAGGCGCTATTGGATGCGCTGACGATGCGCCACGCGCTGGGGCTGCCGGTGGGGTCAGACCTCAACGGGCTGAAGGTGACTATCTGCGGGGATATCCTGCACAGCCGCGTGGCGCGATCCAACATCCTGAGCCTGACGGCGCTGGGCGCGGACGTGCGGGTCTGCGCGCCGCCCGCGCTGATGCCGGCCGAGGTCGAGGCGATGGGAGTGACGCCGTTCCACGATTTCGATGCGGCATTGAAGGGCGCCAACATCGTGATGATGCTGCGCCTGCAGCAGGAGCGCATGAGCGGGCAGTTCATCCCCTCGCCCCGCGAATACCGCCATCTTTACGGGCTTACGCCGGAGCGGCTGGCCAAGGCCGAGCCCGATGCCTTCGTGATGCATCCGGGTCCGATGAACCGCGGGATCGAGATCGATTCGACCGTGGCCGACCACCCAACGCGCAGCCTGATCACGCGGCAGGTGGAAATGGGCGTGGCGATCCGCATGGCCTGCCTTGAAGTGCTGACCCGCCGGACGCGCGGCGTGCCGGGCTGGGATGCGCAAGGAGCAGCAGCATGATCGCGCGGCCTTTGACGATCACCGGCGGGAAGCTGGTGCTGGGCGCAGGCGAGCCTGTTGCCGGAGCCGTGCGCTGCGAGGGCGGGCGCATCGTGGCGCTGGGCGATGTGACGCCGCAGGACGGCGACGACGTCTTCGACGCGGGCAGCAAGCTGATCGCGCCGGGCCTCGTTGATCTGGGCGTTTTTGCCATCGACAAGCCCGCGTTCCACTTCGGCGGGATCACCCGGGCGGCGCTGATGCCCGACCAGGGGCCGCCGCTCGACCATCCGGCGCGGGTGCGCTTCGCGGCACAGTCTGGCAAGCCGGACATGTGGGTTCACCCGCTGGCGGCGGCGACGCGCGGGCTTGAAGGCAGCGAGCTGGCCGAACTGGCGCTGATGCGCGATGCGGGCGCGAAGGCCGTGGCGACCGGGCGCGGCTGGATCGCGGATTCGGGCGTGATGCTTCGGTTGCTGCGCTATTGCGCGATGCTGGGGCTGGTGGTGGTGACGCATGCCGAGGATGCCGGGATCACCGGCAGCGCCGTGGCGACGGCAGGCGACGTGGCGACGCGTCTGGGCCTGCCAAGCGCGCCAGCGGAGGCCGAAGCACTGGCCGTGGCGCGCGACATCGCGCTGGCCGAGATTTCCGGCGCGCATGTCCATTTCCGGCAGGTGACGACCGCGCGGGCGCTCGATCTGGTGCGCGCAGCCAAGGCGCGTGGGGTGAAGGTGACGGCGGGGGTTACGCCGGCGCACTTCATCCTGTCTGACCTCGAACTCGTCGGGTTTCGCACCTTCTGCCGGATGTCCCCGCCGCTGCGGCAGGATGCGGACCGCAAGGCGGTGATCGCGGCGATCGGCGACGGCACGATCGACGTGATCTCATCCGGCCACGATCCGCGCGGGCCGGAGGACAAGCGCTTGCCCTTTGCCGATGCGGAACCGGGCATGGCCGGGGCCGAAACGCTGCTGCCGCTGACGCTCACGCTCGTCCGCGATGGCGTGATCACGATGGCCCGCGCATTCGAACTGCTCTGCGCCAACCCGGCGCGGCTGCTGGGCGTGGAGGCCGGGCGGCTTGAGGTGGGCACGGAAGCGGACATCGCGGTGGTCGATCCTGCCCGGCCGTGGATCGTCAATTCCGACAAGATGGCAGCGGCCGCCGGGAACACCCCGTTCGATCGCAGGCCCGTGGAAGGCCGCGTGACCGCGCTGTTCAAGGGCGGCGCGCGGATCGACTGATACGGCAAGGGCGCGGAACCTTTCGGTACCGCGCCCCCCGCCCGCTCTCACACGGTAACTTTAGAGCACTTCCCGACCAATCGGGCTCACCGTGACGGAGCCGATTTTGGCCGAGCGCGAGGATCGAGGAGGGAGCCCCTCGGACAGCGTCGCCTTGCTTGGACGGGCAACCAGCCCGCCCTGCACAAGGCTCCTTGCCGAGAAGCTCCCTGCGACAATCACGGTAAGCCCGATTGGTCGGATAGTGCTCTAGAAACTCAGCGCTTGGCCATGCGGCTTTCGGTCGGGCGCTGCGGGCCGGGCATCGCTGCACCGCTGCCACGCATGACAAGGCACACGCCGCCGCGCGATTTGACCGACCCGCACATGCTGCTCGCTGAAGCCTGTCCGCCAAAGCCGGCAGCCTGCACGCGCCAGAACGCCTTGCCATTGACCGAGACCTTGGTGGTCATGTTCGTGAAGCCCTTCAGTTCGGGATTGCGCGCGGTGTAATGGCGCCAGGCGCGGCGGGCACCCTCCGGCGTCGAGAAGGAGCCGAGCTGGACCAGATGGGTGCCAGCCTTTGCCGGGGCCGCGACGGGCTTTGCAGCCGGCACCTTCTTGCGCGCCGGAACGGCGGCGGGGCGGGCGTAAGGCTGCGACGCAGCCGGTTGCGAAGCAGGCAGGTCAATCAGGGCAAGCTGCGCCTGCTGCGATTGCGACGAGGAATCGGCGAGCGAAGGGGCTGGTGATTCAGGCTCTGTTGCAGGCAGTTCCTTGATCGCAGCTTCGGCCAGTGCCGGAGCGGCGGCAGGTTCCGCGCGGGTGGCGGCTTCTGCGGCCAGCTGTTCGGTCGCCGGGAAGTTTGCCAGCGCCAGCGCCTGCGGCTGGCCAGCGTCCCCCCGCAGCGGCACGCCGAGCAGACCGGCCACGCGATCGCGGGTGCGTTCGGAATAGCCCATGAGCGCCCACTGCTCCATGCGGTCGCCAAGCTCGCTGGCAGGCACGTCCTGCGCGGCCATGGTGCGCGCTTCGCGCCACTGGCCGGCCAGCGCATAGGCAAGCGCGAGGTTCTGCCGAACCTTGGGCGTGTTCTCACCACCGCGCAGGGCCTGGGCAAGCACTTGTGCCCCCTGCTGCGGCTGGCCGGCGAGCGCCAGCGCGAGGCCGTAGTCCGAAGCGGCAATGCTGTCGCGGTAGGAATTGAGCGTGTCGATCGCCTCGGCATGGCGGCCAAGGGCAATGTCGGCGAGCGCGAGGCTGAGCGCGGTGCGGCTCGAGTCTTCGCCAAGCTCCATTGAATCGTCATAGGCCTGACGCGCGGATTCAAAGCGCCCGGCCTTGAGGTAGGCATTGCCGAGCAGCACGCGGTAGGCGGCGTTGCGCGGATCGGCGAGGACAGCCTTCTCGGCATTGTCGATCGCGGCCGTCGTGGTGCCCTTGGCCAGTGCGGCTTGGGCCGACGATGCGTACTTGTCGGGGTGGGCGCCGCCGCTGGCACAGCCGGTCAGGACGCCGGCGGCCAGCGCGGTGGACATCACCAGGCGGGCGGCGCGGTTGGGTGCGAATGCGGTGATCATGTCCATGGTCCCCTCAGGCGTCAGTTGCGCGTCACGGCGCGGCGGGCGAGGTCTTCAAGCCCGGGAAGTTCGGCCAGGAAGCGGTCGAGCGCCTCGGTCACCAGTTCCTGCGCGCTGCGATCTTCGAGCGTGCAGGCCAGGCGAAGGCGCATGTGGCGGTAGTTATCGAGGCGTAGCGTGAAAGCGGCCTTGCGGCCTTCCTGCAGTGCGGACCGGACCGACTTGCCGCCCTTCAGGCGATTGCGGACGATCTTGATCGAAGCTGCCGAGGCAAATTCGTTCGACGGCGCAGGCTTCTCGAAGGCGGCGACCTTTTCGGCCAGCGCTTCGATCTGCTGGACGACCACGGGCTGCTCCACCTGAGCCGGAGCGGCGACTTCGGCGATGTCTTCGCCAAGGTCATTCCAGCCGAGATCGTCCTGCGAGAGGAAGCGGCTCTGCTCATCGTAGCTGATGGCCAGTTGCGGGCGCATCGCCGGACGGGCAGCCCCCTTGCGGGCAAGCAGGCTGGGCGAAAGCGAGGCGAGAGGCTTGGCGGCACTCATGGGCGGCGCCTCCTCAGGAACCGACGACGCGGCGGCCGAAGCCACCCATCGGGCGCGGCGCGCCTGCCATCGGGATGGCAGCGGCCTGCTGCGGCACGGCAAAGACGGTGCGGCGGAAGTTCTTTTCGAGTCGCTCGGAAATGTAGGTCCACAATGCAGCCACTTCCGCCGCCGACTTGCCGCCGGGATCGCATTCCATGACGGTGCGGCCATCGATCATCGAGGCAGCAAAATCGGTGCGATGATGCAGCGTCACCGGGGCTACCGTGCCGTGCTGCGAAAGCGCCACGGCGGCTTCCGAGGTGATGCGCGCCTTGGGCGTGGCGGCGTTGACCACGAAGATCAGCGGCTTGCCGGCGCGATCGCACAGGTCAACCGTGGCACCGACCGCGCGCAGGTCGTGCGGGCTTGGACGGGTCGGCACGACGATCAGTTCGGCGACCGAGATCACCGACTGGATGGCCATGGTGATGGCCGGCGGGGTATCGATGACCGCAAGCTTGAAGCCCTGCTGGCGCAGAATCACGAGATCGGAAGCGAGGCGGGCAACAGTCGTCTGGGCAAAGGCCGGAAATTCGGCCTCGCGCTCGTTCCACCAATCGGAAAGGGAGCCTTGGGGGTCGATGTCGATCAGCACGACGGGCCCTGCTCCAGCGCGCTGGGCCTGGACGGCGAGGTGACCGGACAGCGTAGTCTTGCCCGATCCGCCTTTCTGCGATGCCAATGCCAGTACGCGCAAAGCCAAACCCCCTGATATTCGCACCTCGCAATGATGCAGGCGCACGCCACGTTCTCTTCGCGTCCGGATTCGCAGATCGGGCTGAAATTTCGGTTAACGTCGGTTCCATTCCGCGGATGGCCAATCGGCGACTTGCTACGGCCAGACGTCGGGGCCACTGCACTTTTCAGCCACAATCCGTTGCTAAGACTTCGCTAACGCCTCGTTGACTATACGGCTCGCGCAGCAAGTCCAGGATCGCAACTGGCACTGACCGAACGGGGTGGCTGCGGGTTGCAGGAACGATCGGGACAAGACTTTTTACTGGCATTCCACCGGGACGGACTTTGGCGACCATGAGAGACTTCAAGCGCAATTCCAGTCTGGCGATCACCGCTGCGGCGATGACGCTTGCCGCTGCTCCGGCACAGGCCGATACCAAGACGGGCGTCGAGGCGTGGTCGCGCGGGGAGCATGAAGCGGCGGTGAAGGAATGGCTCGGCCCTGCTGCCAAGGGCGATGCCGATGCGCAGTTCAACATGGGGCAGGCCTACAAGCTGGGCAAAGGGGTGCCGCAGGATCTGAAGCGCGCCGAAGCATGGTATCGCAAGGCCGCAGAGCAGGGCCATATCAAGGCGTCCGACACGCTGGGGCTGTTGCTGTTCCAGGACAACCGCAAGGCCGATGCCATGCCTTTCCTGCAGGCATCGGCCGAACGCGGCGAGCCGCGCGCGATGTACATCCTGGGCATTGCGCACTTCAATGGTGACACGGTGGGCAAGGACTGGGTTCGCGCCTATGCCCTGATGAGCCGGGCCTCGTCGAACGGGCTGGAACAGGCCACGCGGGCGCTGGCCATGATGGACAACATGGTTCCGCTCGAACAGCGCCAGCTTGGGGTATCGCTGGCGGCCGACCTTGAGCAGAAGGCACAGGCCAAGCGCGCGGAGCAGTTTGCGGCGGCCGATCTGGGTGCCAAGGCCATGCCGACCGCGCCGGTCCGTCCGAGCACCCCGACGAGCTCGCTGGAGAAGACAGAGGTGCCGCCATCGATCATTACCGCAGGCGCCGACTTTGCCAATCCGGTGCCGATGCCCGCCCCCAAGCGCGTGGTCGGCAGCAATACCCCGGCAGCAAAGCCGATCGTGAAGGCACCATCGGCTGCTGCGCAAATGGCGGAACTTCCGGCAGCAAAGCCGGTCGCACCCAAAGCGCCGAAGCCTGCTGCCGCTGCTCCTGTTCCCCCTGCCCCACAGGCCAAAGGCAACTGGCGCATCCAGCTGGGTGCATTCGGCGTGAAGTCCAATGCGGATGGGCTGTGGAGCAAGGTCAAGGCCCGACCCGAACTGGCAGGCCACGGCCGCATCGATCTTCCGTCCGGTTCGGTCACGCGCCTGCTTGCCGGGGGGTTTGCCGGTCAGGCCGAGGCAGACAGGGCTTGCGGCGCGCTCAAGGCTGGTGGCTTCACTTGCCTGGTGGTAAAGCCCTGATGGCTTGGACGAGGATATACCCCCTACCCGCATAGACGCGATCGATTTCCTGCGCGGCGTGGCCGTGCTGGGGATTCTGGCGATCAATGTCGCCGGGTTCTGGGGGCCCTCGCTCGCCACCTTCTCCCCGGCGATACCCAGAGCCGAGCCTGCCTCTTACGGCTGGTTCGCGTTTGCCTTCGTGGTGTTCGAGGGCAAGATGCGGGCGCTGTTCAGCATGCTGTTCGGGGCCAGCATGGTGCTGTTCGCGGATGCTGCCGAGCGCAAGGGTGTGGACCCTGACGTAGCGCAAATCCGGCGGCTGCTGTGGCTCGCGCTGTTCGGCTACCTGCACTTCGCGCTGCTGTGGTGGGGCGACATCCTGTTTCTCTACGCGGTGTGCGGCTTGGCTGCGCTGCTGCTGCGCCGGCTGGAGCCGCGACAGCTGGTACTGATCGCCCTGCCCTTCTACGTGCTGGTTCACGTTATCGAAGCGCTGACCGCCCTGCCCGGCGCGCTGACCGAGCAGGCAGTGCTGGCGGGCACTGCGTCCCAGCCCGACGTTGCCGGACATGCCGCGATGGTGGGGCGCATTGCCGCGTCGGTGGCAAAGGACACCGCTGTGCTGAACGCGGGGTTCCTCCAGGCAATCTGGCTCAAGCTGACCGACAACCCCCTCCAGCCCCTTACCACAACGCTTTCAACCTTCACCGAGACGGTGCCGCTGATGCTGCTGGGCATGGCGATGGTGCGCGGCGGGTTCTTCACGGGCTGGCCACGCCGGCGGCTGGCAATGCTGGCCGGGTCGGGCATTGTCATCGGTGGGGTCCCGACCGTTATTGCGGTGCGGTGGCTGGAAGGGCACGGCTGGCCGCCGCAGGCAATGTTTCTGGCGATCGAGGACGGCATGGCCCTGCCGCACCTGCTGATGGCACTGGGCTATGCCGCCTTGCTGGTTCTGATCTTCCCAACCGTGCGGCAGTGGCGGATCGGCAAGGCGCTGGCCGCCGCGGGGCGCTGTGCGTTCAGCAACTATCTCGGGACGACCGTGCTGATGACGGCGATCTTCTCGGGGTACGGCCTTGGCCTTGGGCCGGAGATGCCGCGCGCCTGGCTTCCGGCGTTCGTGCTGCTGGGCTGGGTGGCGATGCTGGCCTGGCCACAGTGGTGGCTGCGGCGCTTCGGGCAGGGTCCGCTGGAGCGGGCGTGGCGCCGACTGGCGCTTGGGGCGCGTTAACCAAGCTTGGTAATCTGCCAAATCCCCGCCGTCCCGCAGCGGGACGCGGGCGGATCGGGACTGGCACCCCCAAGCGTTAACGCCTATTCCTTAACGGGAAAGGAGTGGCGCGAATGGCCGGGCAATCGGGTTGGTGGACAAAGCGCTGGGTGCGGATGCCGTTGGGCATGATCGCCACGGGCGCCGCTTCATTGCTCGCCTTCCACGCCGGACAGGATATCGCGCAAATCGCCTTTGGCAACGGCACTGCAGAAGCCGCGCCTGCCATGGTCGCAGTGCCCAAGCCCGTTCCCGCCGTGGCGCCAAAGCCGGTCGATGGGCCGTTCGTGGTCAAGTCGATCCTGCCGATCAACGAGCCGATCCGCTTCGGCAAGTTCTACTGGGACGAAAGCCGCGCACCTGCTTCGGGCGCGCTGGTGGTGACCGTCGACCTTGCCGCACGGGTCATCTCGGTATTCCGCGACGGGCACGAGATCGGTGCGGCGGCGATCCTCAAGGGCTATGGCGAGAAGCCGACCCCGACCGGCGTTTTCCCGATCACCGAAAAGGACGCCGACCACGTATCGAACATCTACGACGCGCCAATGCCGTGGATGATGCGCCTGACCAATGACGGTATCTCGATCCACGGCAGCAAGGTGGAAAAAGGCTATGCCACCAATGGCTGCATTGGCGTGCCCGATGCCTTTGCCGAAAAGCTGTTCCGCATCGCCAGCCTTGGGGACAAGGTGATCGTCACCGACGGCAGGACCATGCAGGTGGGCGACCCGATCCTGACGGGCGAACACGCCAGCTGACGAGTGCCCCCCTCCAACCCTCCCGCTTGAGGGAGGGGAGCAAGATCAGGCCAGGCCTTTGCTCGTGCTGGTCCTTGAAGCATCGCCGACCGAGCTGCCCCCGTCGACATCGAGAATTGCGCCGGTCACGTAGCTGGCGGCGGGGGTGGACAGGTAGACTGCAGCTTCAGCAATCTCATAAGCTGTACCCCAGCGCTTCATCGGGATGCGGGCGTAGTGTGCCTGCCGGGTGGTCTCGTCGGGTGCAAGACGCGCCATGCCTTCGGTGTCCGCAATCGGCCCAGGCGAGATGCCGTTGACACGCACGTCCGGGCCCCACTCAATCGCAAGCGTGCGGACAAGCTGATTGATCCCGGCCTTGGCCGCGCAGGCATGGGCCTGCATCGCCATCGCCTGTTCGGCTTGCCCCGCCGTGATCGCGATCAGCGAGGCGCCGGGGTTGAGCAGTTCGTGGCAGCCGCGAAAGACGTTGAACGTGCCGAGCAGATCAATATCGACCACGGTCTTGAAGGCATTGGCCGACATGCCGAGGACGGGCGCGAGGAAGTTGCCCGCCGCGCCCGAGATGACAATGTCGAGCGCGCCGATTTCATCGCGCACGGACTTCATCGCTTCGCAGATCGCGCCGTAATCACGCACGTCGGCGGCTCGCCATACAGCGTCCTGGCCGATCTCGGCAGCAGCGTTGGCAGCCTTCTCGGGATTGCGGCCAAGCACCGCCACGCGGGCGCCAAGTTCTGCAAAGCGCTTGGCAATGCCAAGGTTGATGCCGCTGGTGCCGCCCGCAATGAACGCGGTCTTTCCGGCGAGGACGTCGTCACGGAACGGGGAGTGGGTCATGCGGAAATCCTCAGCGGGGGGCCATGCGGATCGCGCCGTCGAGACGGATCGCCTGGCCGTTGAAATAGCTGTTGCGGACCAGTTCCATGGCAAGGCTCGCGAACTCCTCGGGCTTGCCGAGGCGCTTGGGGAACGGGACGGAAGCGTTGAGGCTGTCGAGCACCTTGTCGGGCAGCCGGCCCAGCAGTGGCGTGCCGAAGATCCCCGGCATGATCGCGTTGACGCGGATGCCGAGGTCCATCAGGTCGCGCGCCATCGGCAGGACGAGGCCGTTGACCCCGGCCTTGAGCGAGCCATAGGCGACCTGCCCCACTTGCGCGTCCTGCGCGGCAACCGAGGCCGTCAGGATGATCGAACCGCGTTCGCCATCTTCGAGCGGTTCGAGGCTCGCCATGCCGAGCGCCGCGAGCGAGGCCACACGGTAGCTGGCAATCAGGATGCCCTGCGCGGCGTATTCGTAGTCCTCGGTCGAAAGTCTTGTGAACTCACCGGTCTCGCGGTTGCGGCTGACGGTCTTGCCCTTGCGATGGGTCATCGCGCAGTGGACGCAGACGCGCTCTTGCCCGTGGGCCGCCCGGGCCGTGGCGAAGCCTGCGACGACCGAGTCCTCCGAGGTAATGTCGACCTTGCAGAACAGGCCGCCGATTTCCTGTGCCACGGCTTCGCCCTGCTCCTCGTTGAGGTCGAAGATCGCGACCTTCACGCCCGCCGCGGCCAGTGCTTCTGCTGTCGCGCGGCCGAGCCCGGATGCGCCCCCGGTGACGACAGCGCTGATCGAACCATCGATCTTCATGCCAGTAAGCCCCCGAGACGGCCCCGGATGATTTCCTCGGCGTCTCCGACGATGCGGTCGATCAGTTGCTGGCAGGTCGGGATGTCATGGATAAGGCCCTGCACCATGCCCGCCCAGAACACACCCTTGGACAAGTCGCCGGTCTCGAGCAGTTGCTTGCCGGCGCGGCCGTTGACCAGTTCCTGCACGTCTTCGAACTTCGCATCGGGCTTCGACAGGCGGCGGACGACTTCTTCGGACACTTCGCTACGGCCGACGCGGGCGGTGTTCTTGAAATTGCGGAAGATCAGGAAGCTGCCGCGCTCGTCGTTGTCGATATAGGCCTGCTTGACGTTGTCATGGATCGGCGCCTCGACCGTCGCGCAGAAGCGGGTGCCCATGTTGATGCCCTCCGCCCCGAGCGAAAGCGCCGCGACAAGGCCGCGCCCATCGCCGAAGCCGCCGCTGGCGAGCAGCGGGATCTTCACCTTGTCGGCAGCTGCCGGAATCAGGATCAGGCCCGGAATGTCGTCTTCTCCGGGGTGGCCAGCACATTCGAAGCCATCGATCGAGATGATGTCGCACCCGGCGCGCTCGGCAGAAAGCGCGTGGCGCACGGCGGTGCACTTGTGCAGGATCGTCACGCCGTGCGGCTTGAGCATTTCCCAGATCTCGCGGACGGCCTGAGTGCCCGCCGTCTCGACGATCTTCACGCCGCCGTCGATGATCGCCTGGGCATAGGCCTTGTAGTCCGGCGAATTGACTGTCGGGAAGATCGTCATGTTCACGCCGAAGGGCTTGTCGGTCATCGCGCGGGTGCGCTCGATCTCGGCACGTAGCGCTTCCGGCGTCGGCTGGGTCAGCGCCGTGATGATGCCGAGGCCACCGGCGTTCGAGACCGCAGCCGCCAGTTCGGCATAGCCGACATTCATCATGCCGCCCTGCACGATCGGATGCTCGATGCCGAGCATTTCGGTGATACGGGTCCTGATCGCCATTCCTGCCTCTCCCAAAGCACGTTTAACTGATCGGTTAAACCGACTCAGGGAACTTGGCAAGCGGGGTCAGAGAATATCGTAGCCTTCGCCAAGCGAGGCGCGCAGCTTGTCAAGCGCCTGGGCCTTCAACTGGTGGACCCGCGGGATGCTGACGCCGAGGACTTCGGCGATCTCGGCAAGGTTCAGTTCCTCGACGAAGTAGAGCTGAATGATCATCTGAAGTCGCTCCGGCAAGTCGGCGACAGCCGACGCTACCGCGCCGCGCATCTCGTCATCCGCGAGCATGGCGAAGGCATCCGGGCGATCGTCGGCAAAGGCAGCGTTGCTGTCGGAATAGGCATCGTCGATGGTTTCGAAGCGCAGGGGTTCGTCGGCGGCCTGCTGGTCTGCCAGCTCACGCTCGGTCAGGCCCATGGCAGCGGCAAGTTCGGCATCACTAGGCGGACGACCGAGATCGTTCGTCAGCGCCGTGGTCTTCTCTCGCAGAAGCCGACGGCGTTCGGTCGCCGAGCGCGAGAGCGGCGTCGAGCGGCGGACAAGGTCGACCATGGCGCCACGCACGCGCAGCTTGGCATAGGCGGCAAAGCCATCCTCGGTGGGGCCATCGTGGCGCTGGGCGCATTCGGTCAGCGCCACAAGGCCGGCCTGGATGAGGTCCTCGATCTCGATACCGGCTCGGCCCGATCCGTGGACGTGCCAGGCAAGGCGCTTCACCAGCGGCAGGAAGCGGCGGATTCTGTCGGCGGCCTCGTTCTTCGCATAGGCGCGGGCGGCGGCGAAACCGCGATGGTCGTGTTTCATGCGGCAAGTCCCTCAGGGATAGGCAGCTCTGGACGGGCAGGTTGCGGCGGTGCTTCTCCGCCGATGACCGAGATGACCTCGATCGGCTGCGAAGGCGGCAGTTCGGAAATCGACATGACAAGGCAGTTCGGCGCGCGCAGGCGCAGCAATGCGGCAAGCGGGCGGCGGGCGCGGGGCTGGACGATCAGGGCCATCGATGGCGCGGCAGGCCCGCGCTCGGCGATCAGCGTGGAGATGCGCTCGCCGATGCCGCGCGCGAGATCGGGTTCGATCACCGGCTGGCCGGTGGCAGGATCGTGCATTCCGCCAACGATCATCTGTTCGAGCCCGGCTTCGAGCGTGACGACAGGCAGGCACTCGTCAGGACCGCAAATGCGCCCGACGATCATGGCACCAAGGTCTGCGCGCAGCAGGTCCACCAAGCGATCGTGGTCGTTCGTCTGCTGCAGTGCCTCGCTCAGCGCCGAAAGGATCGGGAGCGGGTGGGCGATGGAGATGCCGTCGTCGAGCAGGGCATGGAACAGGCGGGTAAGCGCACCAAGGGACATCGGCTGCGGATGGATCGTCTCGACAAGGCCCGCGGCGCGTTCCTTGACGCCCTCGAGAATGGCCTTGACCTCGTCAGGGCCGAGCAGCGCCGAGGGACGGTCGCCCAGAACCTGATTGAGATGGGTGGCAACGACGGTGCTGGCATCGACCGTGAGGAAACCCTCGGCAATGGCCAGATCGCGCTGCGCCGGATCGATCCAGATAGCCGGGCAGCCGAAGCTGGGATCGCGGGTGGCTTCGCCGCGCAGGCCATGGTCGGGACTGGCGTCGCCCGCATCGATGGCGAGGATCTTGTCCGGGCGCATGTCGGCAACGCCGACGGGCACGCCGCCAAGCAGGATGCGGTAGGCGTTGGCGCCAAGTTCCAGCGAATCCCGCACGCGAAACTGGGGAACGATGAAGCCGAAGGCCTGGCTGAGCTGCTTGCGCACGCCGGTGAGCCTGGCGACCAGCGGCGAGCCGCGCCTTTCGTCGACCAGATGGATCAGGCCATAGCCCATCTCGATTGTCACAAGGGTGTGGTCGCTGACATCCTCGAGCGTGATGCGGTTGGGATCGATCGGCTCTGGCGCGACGACAGGCTCGACCACCGGGCGTTCGGCGCGTTTCTTGAGCGCCCACCACAGCCAACCGGCAAGCGCGGCGGCAGGCAGGAACACGATCTGCGGCATCGCCGGAATCGCGCCGATCGCACCCATGATCACGGCAACGGGAAGCCAGATGGCAGGGTTGGCGAACTGGCCGCCGATCTGGCCGGTAAGGTCGCGGCTGTCCGACACGCGGGTGACGATCACGGCAGCGGCGATCGAGAGCAGGAGCGAGGGGACCTGGGCCACCAGCGCATCGCCGATGGCGAGCGTGATATAGAACTCTGCGGCCTGGGATGCGGTCAGGCCGTGGCTGATCATGCCGAGGCAGAAGCCGGCAATGATGTTCACCCCCAGGATCAGCAGCGCGGCGATGGCATCGCCCTTCACGAACTTGGACGAACCGTCCATCGAGCCGTAGAAATCGGCCTCGGTCGCAACTTCGCGGCGGCGTGCCTTGGCTTCATCGGCCGTGAGCAGGCCAGCGGCGAGATCGGAGTCGATCGCCATCTGCTTGCCCGGCAGGGCGTCAAGCGTGAAGCGGGCGGACACTTCCGAGACGCGGCCCGCGCCCTTGGTGACGACGACCATGTTGATGATCATCAGGATCATGAAGACGAACAGGCCGACCGCGAAGTTGCCGCCGATCAGGAATGCGCCGAAGGCCTCGATGACGTGGCCTGCTGCCGCGCCGCCCTCATGGCCATTCACCAGCACGATGCGTGTGGATGCGACGTTGAGTGCCAGACGCAGCAGCGTGGCAAAAAGCAGGACCGAGGGGAACGCCGAGAAATCGAGCGGCTTTTCAGCATTCATCGCCGCCATCAGGATGGCGACCGAAAGCGCCATGTTCAGCACGAAGAATACGTCGAGCAGGATGGCCGGGATCGGCACGACCATCAGGACGATGAGCATGAGGATGCCAGCGGGCAAGGCCATCGCGGCGGGGGAGCCGAAGCGCTTCAGCATGGCCTAGAGCCCCATTGCCGAAAGGCGGCCATAGGCCTGCCGCACATGCGCGGGCGCCGATGCGCCGTCGTTGAGGGCGAAGGCCTGCTTGAGTGTATCGGCCATCGAGCTGGCTGCCGCCGGCACAGGATTGCCGCTACCTGCCGCCGCGCTCTGGAATTCGCGGGCGATCGGTCCGCCGGTGAATTGCTGCGCCTGCGCCGTGGCCGGGGTGACGCCCAAGCTCGCGGCCCATTGCAGGGCTTCGTCGCCGCTTGCACCCTCGCTGGCTGCTGCCATGCGGTTGCGGATAAGGGACATGACGTCGCTGACCGAGCGCGGCGATCCGCTGCGGTCGTAGAAGGTGGAGCGATTGGCAGCCGCTGCCGAAGGCAGCAAGGCGGCGGCTGATTGCGAGGGATCGTTGCCCAGGGCGGTCAGGAAGCGCCCTGCCCCTTCGGCTCCGAAGAAATGGGCAAGGTAAAGCTCGGCATGGTCAGGCTGTCGGCCGAGCACCCCGCTCAGGTAATCGCCATTGTCGCCCGCCAGCTCACCCGCCATCGTTGCGGCGACTTGCGGATCGAAACGCAGTGCAAGCAACTGGGCGCGGGCAGCAGGATCGCTCGCCGCGCCGCTGCGGATCATGTCACTGGCCCAGGCGAGGCCGTGTTCGGCGCCATGCTTTTCGAGCGTGCGCAGCCAGGTTCCGGTGGTGAACTGGTAGAGCCCCGAAGCACTCGATGTGCGCGACCGGGCGGACGGATCGAGGCTCGACTCCAGCTTGGCCTGCGCCATGAGATAGGCAAAGTCGGTGCCCGTAGCCTGCGCGGCCCCGGCAATCGCCCCACGCACGCTTACCCCGGCTCCGCTGATGGCGGCCGGGGATTGGGGTAAGGCAAAGGTCTCGGCTGAACTCACTGAACTGTCCTTCCGGCCGCAGGTTGGCGGCGTGTCGGAGAGCGTTCAGCAAGGGGCGTGCCAATTTGGGAGCGCCCGGAAATCAGGCCGTGCGAAGGCGGTGGACCTGCGGGTTCGCGCGGTAGAGCGGCGCCGATCCCGAAAGCGCGTCGAGACGGGCCGAGACATTGGCCGCAATCAGGTTGCGGACCTTGCGATTGGCCTCGTTCTGGCGGCGCGCGGCTTCAAGAAGGCCACGGCATTCCTCGTCCACCAGGGTCTGGTCGACATCGGCGAGCGTGCCGCACAGATCCGCCTTGTTCGACGCACAGCCCATGATCATGTCGAGATCGAGCCCGGCAAGCGCATGCCGCTCCTGCTGCAGGACGGCAAGCATCTGCCGAAGCGTCTCGCGAAGGTCCGATGGGCGAGCAACGGTAGAGGTGGCCATTACTGTGCAGTCCTCAGCAGCATGCCGGCCGCGATCATGGCGTCGGCGATCTTGGTGGGGATGATGGGGTAGTTTCCGGTCTCGATGGCGAGCCGGATGTCCTTGACCCGCTCGGCATCGACCGGCGCGGCCTGCCCTGCGTCGAGTGCGACAGAGCGTTCGATCTGTGCAGCTGCGCCGGCATCGGCAACGGGGGCATTGTCGACGGTCGGGGCCGCCACTGCAGCCTTCGTGGACTTGGGCGTACTGACCTGCACCGGCCCAACCGGGCGCGATGCACCGATTTCAATAGGTGACATGGTTCCGCTCCTAGCGTTTGATACAGGCAAGAACGGTGGTCTTGCCGATCTCTTAAGGGCGGGAGCGGAAAATTTTTGCCGGTTTGTTAAAATTGGCGATCGCGGGCGTCAGTCGATAGGCACGACGACAAGCCCGGGCCGCTCGATACGCGCGCGGATCGGGGTGGCGCGAGCACTGGTCCGCACGCGTATCCAGCTGCCCAAGGCACCCGAATCCAAAGCTTCGCCTGACTGCGCGACCGAGAATCCCTCGCCCGCTGCGGTGATCGTTACCGCTTCGCCGCGGGAGATTGCCGGTGCAGCGGCAGGAGCTTGCCGGGCGTTGCCGGATAGCGCCACGAAAAGCCGCCAGCCTCCGGCATCGGGACATTGGACGAGAACAGTATCCTGCCGGTTGCCCTGCCAGTCTAGCGACAAAGGCGAGCGGCACGCAGCAAGGCGCAGACGGCGGTCAACCGGCAGCGTTGCGCCACCTGGCTCACCGATACCGGCGCCGGTAAAAGCCGCCACGGCGCGGTCGATCGCAACGAGATCGTGGAACGGAGAGCTCTGCGCCGAAGAGGGCGCAGCAGCGGCGCAGGCAATGATCGCACTGGCGACAAGGGTACTGGCAAGAGGATTACGATTGGTCATTTTCAGGCATCCAGACTGGAGATGCCCATGCCCAGCAATCATCGTGCCAGAGCCCTAGGTTCCAGACTGGATCACCGGACGGGCCGCGTCGTTGGTCTGCCGCCTGGCCGAGACTTCGCTGGTGTAGACCAGCGTCACGCTGGCCCCCGCACGCTGGCCGGGCTCAACGAAGATGCGCGCCTGACTTGCGCGCGGGCCGCCACTCTCAGCCAATTGCGCCGCCTGCGCCATCGCTGCTGAGCGGCTGTCGCCAGTATATCGGATGACGATCCGCACCTCGAGCCGAGGATCCTTGGCGACCTGGTCCAACCATATGTCCAAGGGTGGCGCGTTGCTGCCCGCGCTCCAGACCGCAACGGGTTCGCTTTCGGAAACAGCGGCAACGGGCAGGACGGCAGTGGCCGACTGGTGAGCCTTGTCACCTGCCTGGGAAAGCGCGGAAGCAGTGGCGAGAAAGAGGATCAGGGAAAGGTCGGCAAGGGCGTATTGCCACCCAGTTCCGGCGCGAACGATCATGCGGCGGTGCCGCCATGGCCGTGCTGGGGGCGCATTCCATGGCCGTGCCCATGCGAAGCGCCGGATACCAGAGATACCGATGTTGGGTGCAGCGAGGATGGCAAGGCCGGTTCGATCTGCGCCGAGAGCCAGTCGATCACCTCCTGTCGGTGCCGTTCCTCGTCCTGGGAGCGCCGCTCCACCGCCCGGGCAAGGGGCGCAAGCACGAGATTGGCCAGCAGCAGGCCATAAAGCGTGGTCAGCACGGCCATCGAGATCGCGCCGCTGAGTGCGCCTTGTTCAAGCCCGGTCGCGGGCAGGCGGCTGAGCGAGACCAGCGTGCCGACCATGCCGAACACCGGCCCGAGTTCGGCGGCCTGGGCCAATGTGCGGACAGCCGCGTTGGCTGCCGCGATCCGGGTGCGGCGATGGTCATGGTGTCGTTCGATCAAGGCATCGAGCGAGCGCGAGCGGATCAGCACGTCGGTCACGTCGTCGAACTCGCGGTCGCCGATCGCGCTGGTGCTGGCGCGCAGGAGCCCATCGCGGCGAATTGCCGAAACCTGTGCGGCAAGATCAGCCTTGGCCTGAACCGCAGAGAAGCGCTTCGCAAACAGTCCGGCGATGGCCCGGGCAGTGACCACCAGTTCATGCCGGCCCGAGCGCAGCACGGTGGCCAGCGCAGTTCCGGCAAGGACAATCGACAATGACAGGCCGTCGAAAAGAAGGGCAGGTGGCATGAGCGGAACGTCTCCTGTCACAAGAGAACGGCCGCGCCTTCAGGAATTTCAGTCTGTTGCAAAGCGACGGGCGCGTTTCTGCCGCCATCCGGCAAGCCCTTGCCGGTCATCGCCTGCCAGTACCTCGAATGGTGCCGGTTTCCGGCGCCTTCGGGCAATTGGCACGCCCCTTGCTGAAACACCGGCAGAGTTTCGACAGCCAGCGAAGGCAACCCCATGAGCAACTCCCTTTTCGGCATTCACGGCGCGGCGCTGGAATTGCGTTCGCAACGCATGGGCCTGCTGACCTCGAACATTGCCAATGCCGCGACGCCCGGCTTCAAGGCCAAGGACATAGACTTCGCAGCTGCGCTCAAGGCCCGCACCGCCGGCATGAGCGAGGACAAGGCGATCGCCTCGGCCACGCGCTTCCGCGTGCCGGTAATGCCGAGCCTTGATGGCAACACGGTGGAGATGGCGACCGAACAGACGGCATTTGCCGAAAATGCCGTGGGATACTCGGCCACGCTCAACTTCCTCAAGGGCCGGGTCGAGACGATCACCCGCGCGATCAAGGGAGAATAAGCCATGGCTGGCAGCACTCCCCTTACCCTGTTCCAGGTCACCGGCCGGGCGATGTCGGCGCAACTCGTGCGGATGAACGCCGCCGCGTCTAATCTCGCCAATGCCGGAACCGTCACCACGACCGAACAGGAGGCCTATCGCCCCCTGCGTCCGGTCTTTGCCGAGCAGCTCGATCAGGCCAATGGCCTTTCGACCGTGCGCGTTGCCGCAGTCCAGCGCTCGGACGCCACGCCCATTCGCCAGCACGATCCGGGCCACCCGCTCGCCGATGCCAATGGCGATGTCTGGACCGCACCGGTCGATGAGAACGCCGAGATGGTCGAGATGCTCGAAAGCTCGCGCCAGTACCAGAACGTGGTCGAGGCGATGCAGACCGCAAAGCAGCTCATGCTCGAAACGATGAGGATGAAATAATGTCGATCGCTTCCGTCACTTCCAGCACCGGCGTCAACGGCGCCAATACCTCCTCGAAAGCCGGCCAAGGCTGGGGCGCAATGGGCGCGGAGGACTTCGTCAAGCTGCTCACCACACAGTTGCAGAACCAGGACCCGACCGAGCCGGTCGACAACACCCAGATGCTGGCCCAGCTGGCGCAGTTCTCGTCGCTGTCGAACCTCAACGACATGAAGGACTCGCTCGGCACCATTACCGGGCAGTCCGAAACGCTTTCCGCCATCGCGACCAAGCTCGACACGCTGAACAGCACCGTGGCGCAACTGCTGGCCAGCCAGCCCACTTCGACCTCGACCAACGCCTAAGCCCCGCAGGAGACGCGCATGTCCTTCTACACCTCGCTCAACGGCCTCAAGAATGCCCAGACCGATCTTGGCGTGATCAGCCACAACATCGCAAATGCCGAAACCACCGGCTTCAAGAAGAGCCGCACCGAGTTTGCCGACATCGTGGTGGGCAGCGCCTTCACCAACCCGAAGCTGGTCGTCGGCATCGGCGCGGCGGTGGAATCGATCAACCAGAACTTCGCGCTCGGTCCGGTCGAGCAGACGGGTTCGGCGCTCGACCTTGCCATCAACGGCGATGGCTTCTTTACCACGAAAAATGTCGTCACCGGCCAGACCTTGTTTACCCGCAACGGCAGCCTGACGGTCGATGGCGCAGGATACATCAGCGATGGCTCGGGCAACCGGCTGCAGGTTTTCCCGACGGATGCGGTGGGCACGATCACCTCGACCACCCCTGCCGATGCGCTGATCCCAGCGACCAACGGAACCGACGCCAACGGCAATCCGATCGAATTCGCCGGCATCACCGTGGGCGACGATGGGGCCGTGACCGCCTCGTACGCCGATGGTTCCAACGTGATCATCGGCAAGGTCGCTCTGGCCAGCTTCATCGCGCCGCAAGGGCTGAAGCAGGTCGGCTCGTCCAACTGGGTGACGACCGGCATCTCGGGTGCCCCAACGTTTGGCCAGCCCAGCACAGGTCAGTACGGCTCGTTGCTTTCGGGCGCCCTTGAACGCTCGAACGTCGACATCGCCGAAGAACTGGTCAGCCTGATCACCGCGCAGCGCAACTTCCAGGCCAACGCAAAGGCGATCGATACGGCAACGCAGATCTCGCAGACGGTGATCCAGCTGCAAAGCTGATCCTGAACGCACCCGGAGCCTGACCGATGGACCGCCTGATCTACACCGCCTATTCCGGCATGACCGGTTCGACCGTGCGCCAGCGCGTGATCGCCAGCAACATGGCGAACGCACAGACGATCGGCTTTCGCGCCGAGATGCTGACCGCCACGCCGATGACACTGAAGGGCCCCAGCCTCGAAGCGCGGGCAATGACCGAAGGCGAAGTGCGCGGATCGTCGATGGCGCAGGGCACGCTGATCTCCACCGGCAAGCCGCTCGACGTTGCGCTCACCGGCGACACCATGCTTGCACTGCAGGCAGAAGATGGCAGCGAAGCCTATTCGCGGCGCGGCGATCTGGCGGTCAGCGCGGGCGGCGTTCTGGAAAACGGCGATGGCCGACCGGTCATCGGCGAAAACGGGCCGATCACCGTTCCGCTCGGCTCGAAGGTCACGATTTCCCCCGATGGCGGCGTTTCCGTCGCCAATCCCGAGACGCCCGACCAGCCCCCCCAGCTGGTCGGGCGCATCAAGATCGCATCGACCACCGGCAGCAGGATCGAGAAAGGCCTTGATGGCCTGTTCCGCGTCCCCGGCCAGAATGGCCAGCCCGGCATCCTGCCGCAGGACGAAGAGGCCAAGCTGATGGTCGGCAGCCTTGAACAGTCCAATGTCGATCCCACCCGCATCCTTGTCGAGATGGTCGAAGCCCAGCGCCTGTTCGACATGCGCACCAAGGTCGTCGCCCAGGCCAAGGAAGTCGACGAATCCAGCGCATCGCTGATGCGCATTTCCTGATCGCAAAGGTAACCCACGATGCCCAGCTCAGCTCTTCACGTCGCCCGCACCGGTCTCGAGGCACAGGACACGCGGATGCGCGTGATTGCCAACAATCTTGCCAACGTCGGCACCACCGGCTTCAAGCGCGACCGCGCCAACTTCGCCACCCTTGCCTATCAGGACGCGCGCGTGGCGGGTCAGCAATCGTCGAACGAGACCGCCTATGCCACGGGCCTCAACCTCGGCACCGGCGTTGCCGTGCAGGCGACCACCCGCATCGACAGCCAGGGCACGCTGCAAAGCACCAGCAACGCGCTCGACCTTGCGCTCGATGGCGACGGCTACTTTCAGGTGACGATGCCGGGCGGACAGCTGGCCTACACACGCGCCGGAAACTTCTCGCGCTCGGCGGAAGGCGTGCTGGTGACCGCGCAGGGCTATCCGCTCAACCCCGCGATCACCATTCCCGAGGGCGCGAGCGCCATCACCATCGCCAATGATGGCACCGTATCTGCAACCATTGCCGGGCAGAACGAGCCCGCGCAGCTTGGCCAGATCACCGTCGCCAGCTTTGCCAACCCGGGCGGCCTCAGATCGATGGGTGACAACTTCCTGCAGGAAACCGCAGCCTCGGGCGCGGCACAGGTGGGCGTTCCGGGAGAACTGGGACGCGGCAACATTCGCCAGGGCTACCTTGAGGGTTCGAACGTCAACGTGGTCGAGGAACTGGTCGACATGATCGAATGCCAGCGCGCCTACGAGATCAATTCCAAGATGATCTCGGCCGTCGACGACATGCTCCAGAACGCGAACCAGACTCTGTGACACCGATGCAAACGCCCTTCGATCGCCATTTCACCCCCGAACGCTTCGGCAGCCCTCGCCGCCGCCGAACCGCCCTGCGCGCGCTGCTGGTGGGATCGCTGGTGGCCGCCGCTGTCGTTTTCGGCATGGAGCCGGCCTCTGCCGCCAAGCCCAAGAAAGGCTTCGAGCCGGTGGTCGCGCCGCCTCTGCCGGTCCAGACCGCAGCACCGACCGCTGGTTCGATCTTCAATGCCAGCGCCGGCTACACCGGCTTTGTCGAGGGCCGCCGTGCCCATGCGGTGGGCGATCTGGTCACGGTCATGCTGGTCGAGAACATGACCAGCGCCAAGGCGGCCGGATCGAAGACGCAGAAGTCCGGCCAGTTCTCCGTGACACCGCCAACCACCGGCCCGCTGTCGTTCATCAAGCCCAGCGCCCTTAATGCTTCGGGCGGTTCGTCGTTCAATGGTCAGGGCAATGCCTCGCAGACGAGCACGCTTGCCGGCGAGGTTGCGGTGACGATCGCGGAAGTGAGGTCCAATGGCACGGCACTGGTACGCGGTGAAAAGCGCATGATGCTGAGCCAGGGACAGGAATGGGTGCAGTTCTCGGGCATCGTGCGACTTGGTGACATCGATCAGGAGAACCGCATTCTTTCCAGCCAGGTCGCGGATGCGCGGGTTGAATACACCGGCAACGGGTCGGTCGGCCGGGCAAGCCGCGAAGGCTGGCTTTCGAAGTTCTTCAACGCGATTTCGCCCTTCTGAAGGTTGATGCAATGCTGGTCCGGTACATCCTCCCTGTTCTTGCAGCCTTTGCGGCGGCCCTGCCCATGCCCGCCCTGGCCGAGCGTGTGCGCGACCTTGGCGAGTTCCAGGGCGTGCGCGCAAACCAGCTCACCGGCTATGGCGTGGTGGTTGGCCTTGCCGGAACGGGCGACGACAATCTCGAATACCTGACCCAGGCGATGAAGGGCACCGCAGGCCGGTTGGGCGTGCAGCTCCCCGCCGGCATTTCGCCCGGCCTCAAGAACGCCGCCGCCGTGCTGGTGACGGCAGAGCTTCCCGCCTTCGCCAAGCCCGGCCAGCGCATCGACGTGACTGTCTCGACCATCGGCAAGGCCAAGTCGCTGCGCGGGGGTGCGCTGATCCTTGCACCGCTCTATGGTGCGGACGGCCAGATCTACGCGATGGCGCAGGGCAACCTTGCCGTCGGCGGCCTCGGCATTGCCGCCCGCGATGGCTCGCAACTGACCGTCAACGTGCCAACCGTGGGCCGCATCGCCGAAGGGGCCAGTGTAGAGCGGGCCGTCGCTACCGGGTTCGACAGTGGCGAAGTGCTGCGCTGGAACCTGTTCGACGCCGATTTCATGACCGCCCAGCGCGTGCGCGACGCGATCAACGCCCGCTTTCCCCAGTCCGCAACGATCGAGGACGGCGTCACGCTGGCGCTGCGCCTGCCTGCAGGCGCCGACAGCCGCGCGACGACGATGGCGGCGATCGAGATGCTCGAGGTGACGCCTGCCGAAACCGCGGCCAAGGTCATCGTCAACAGCCGCACGGGCACGGTGGTGATCAACAGCGCGGTGCGTCTCTCTCCCGCAGCGATAAGCCACGGCAAGCTGGTGGTGAAGATCGACGAGAAGCCGCAGGTCTCCCAGCCCGCTCCGTTCAGCCGCGGCCAGACGGCCGTGGTCCCCAACAGCCAGATCGACGCGGTCGAGAAGGAGGCCAAGGTTGCCCTGTTCAAGCCTGGTGCCTCGCTCTCTTCATTGGTCGATGCGCTGAACAAGCTCGGCACCAGCCCTTCGGACCTCGTCGCAATCCTCGAAGCGCTCAAGCAGGCAGGTGCGCTCAAGGCGGAGATGGTAGTGATATGACCACGATTTCCACATCCGCCGCCAACCTTTCGCTCACGCCTAAGGCGCAGACCGAGCGCGAGAAGCTTTCGGGCGCGGCGAAGCAGTTCGAGGCGATTTTCGTGCGCCAGATGCTGTCCGCCGCGCGCGCCAGCAACTTCGGGGACGATGACGTCTTCGGAAAGATGGACCAGACTTTCGTGCAGATGCGCGATGACCGCTTTGCCGAGATCGCCTCGCAAACCGGCGCGCTCGGCTTTGCCCGGCAGATCGAGAACCACCTTGCCGCGCTCCTGCCCAAGGAAACCGGAACCGGCAATGGCACCGAGGGAGGC
This sequence comes from Novosphingobium sp. CCH12-A3, assembly GCF_001556015.1. NCBI lineage: Bacteria > Pseudomonadati > Pseudomonadota > Alphaproteobacteria > Sphingomonadales > Sphingomonadaceae > Novosphingobium > Novosphingobium sp. CCH12-A3. The sequence continues at coordinate 38,175 of NZ_LSIA01000218.1, forward strand.
GCATAAGCCATGGCATCCGATCTCCTCTCGATCGCGCGCAGCGGCGTCCAGGCTGCCCGCATCGGCCTAGACATCACGGCGCAGAACATCGCCAATGCCTCGTCCACCGGCTATGTCCGGCGTTCAGCCGCGTTCAGCGAAGTGGCTTCGACTGGCGGCGCCTATCGTATTGGCGATCTTTCCCTTTCAGGCGTGCGGCTGAACAGCATCGTGCGCAATGCCGATGCTTTTCGCCAGGCCGAAGTCCGCCGTACCAATTCGGACGTGGCGCGAGCCAGTGCCGAAGTTTCTGGGCTGGAGAACATCGAAGCCGCGATCGAGCAGTCGGGCGTCTATGACGCAATTGTCGGCTTCGAGTCCTCCCTCCAGCAACTGACGCAGAACCCCACGGATACGAGCCTGCGCGCCTCGGTGATCGAGAAGGCGCGCACCATGGCCGGCACGTTCCAGATCGCCTCGCAGGAGTTGGACGCGGCGGCCGATGGTCTGCGCTTTCTGGCCTCGGACGGGGTGACGCAGGTCAACCGCATCGCCCAGGAGCTTGCCCGCACCAACACCCGCCTTGCCCGCGCGTCCGACGCCAGCAGCGACAAGACCGCCCTGCTCGATCAGCGCGACCAATTGCTCGAGGAATTGAGCGGCTTTGCGAACATCTCGACCGAATTCTCGGCCGATGGGCAGGTTGCGATCAAGATCGGCGGGAGCAGCGGGGCGGACCTCGTGACGGGCAACACTGCCGCCACCCTGGGTATGACCACATCTCCAACTGACGGCACCATCAGCTTCACTGTCGGCAGCACGGCGCTGACTCTCGCTGGCGGATCGCTGGCAGGCCAGCAACTCGCATTGGCGAAGGGCGCACAGCTCAAGACCGATCTCGACACGCTTGCCGGTGACATCGTTGATGCCTTCAACACGGCCCAGACCGGGGGTCGCGATCTCGACGGCGCGATGGGTGTCGCAATCTTCTCGGGCACGAGCGCCGCGACGATGGCACTCGCTGTCGAGGACGGCCGCAAGATCGCCACCGCTCCTGCCAGCGAGACGACGCCGGGCAGCCGCGATGCGACAAACCTTGCCGCGATCCGCACGGCACTGGCGGGCGTCGATCCGTCGGGCACGATGGATGCGATCCTGTTCGACGTTTCAGGCACCCTGGCCGGGCGCAACGTGACGTTGGGCGCGCTACAGACGATTGCCGACACCGCGAAAGTTGCCCTCTCTGCGCAATCGGGCGTCGATCTCGATCAGGAAGCGGTCAACCTAGTAAGATTCCAGCAGGCCTTTCAGGCGTCCGGCAAGGTCATGCAGGTATCATCCGACATCTTCGACACCCTTCTGGGAATCAGGTAACCGGCCATGAGCACGATCTTTGGCACATCTACAGCCGCGTTCTTCGAGCGGTCCCTCATGGACCTTACTGCCTTGCGCAAGCAGGCCGAGGACACGCAGGCCGAGATGTCGACCGGAGAACGCCTGCAGCGCTCCTCCGACGACCCGGTCGCCGCCTCGCGGCTGCGCCAGCTCGCCCGCGCAGGGGTTTTCGACGACATCGACACCGCCGCGACCAACCGCGCCACGACTGACCTGACGCTGACCGACACCGCACTGTCGCAGTTCGCCAGCATCGTCACCCGCCTGCAGGAGTTGACGACGCAGGCCGCGAACTCGACCGTCAACGACAGCCAGCGCGCGGGCATCGGCGAGGAAATAGCGCAATTGCGGGGCAGCCTCGTCGCACTCGCCAATTCGCGGGATGGCAATGGCAACGCCCTCTTCGGCGGCGAAAGTGCGGCCGATGCCTACACCCTCGATGCTTCGGGCAATGCCACGTATGCCGGCACCAGCGCGGCAGGGACCATCTCTATCGGCGGCGGTCAATCGGTCGCGCGCGGGGTTACAGGGCCCGAGTTCCTGCAGTTCCAGTCAGGTGGCGGAACGGTTGACCTGCTGGCAATGACCAAGGCCCTGGCGGACGACCTGAAATCCGGTGCCGGTGGCGTGGCCACGGCCAATGCCGCCCTCACCGCCCTGGGTGATGGCCTCAATGCAATCACCACGGCGCAGACCGTGGTCGGATCGCGGCTCAACTGGATCGACCTCAACACCGAGCGCCGCACCACGCTTTCCGAGATGCGCACCACCGAACAAACCGAGGTCGGCGGCGCGGACCTGACCGAATCAATCGCCCGCCTGCAGAACACCATGCTGGTGCTGCAGGCCAGCCAGGCGAACTTTGCCAAGCTCGCCAACCTTTCGCTGTTCAGCGTGCTGAACTGAGCGCGCAAGCTCACCGGGAACCTGTTTCATGTTCGTGATTGTCGGCATCGTCATCCTGCTCGCCATGGTTTTCGGCGGCTTCGCCATCACTGGCGGTGACCTTGGACCGGTCCTGCATGCACTTCCCCACGAGATGCTCATCATCGGCGGGGCCGCCGTTGGCGCGCTCGTCACTGGAAACTCGATGCACGAACTCAAAGGCATCGGCGCTGGCTTCACCAAGACCTTCAAGGGCCCCAAGCACAACAAGCAGGATCACGTAGACGTTATCGTGCTGTGCACCAAACTGATGAAGATCTTGCGCAGCGATGGACCGGTCGCGCTTGAAAGCCATGTCACCGATCCGAAGAACTCTCCGATCTTCGCCGAGTATCCCCGCCTTCTGGCCAACCCTGCCCTGACTTCGCTGATCTGCGACACGCTGACCTTGATCGTCGTATCTTCGGGCACGCTGGAAGTGCATGCGGTGGAGGAGGTGATGGATCATGCGATGAAGACGCATTTCCATGAGGAGCACGAAGCCCAGCACGCCATTCAGGGTCTTGCCGACGCGCTCCCGGCTCTCGGCATCGTTGCGGCGGTGCTCGGCGTGGTGAAGACCATGGGTTCTATCGACAAGCCGCCTTCGATCCTCGGTGCCATGATCGGTTCGGCACTGGTCGGCACGTTTCTCGGCATTCTGCTTGCCTACGGCATTGTCGGCCCGATCGCGGGGCGGCTCAAGCAGGTGCTCGAGCAGGACGAAATGATTTTCCAGGCAGTGAAGCAGGTGATCATAGCCAGCCTCCATGGCTGGCCGCAGCCGCTGGTCGTGGAAAGCGCGCGGTCCGGCCTCGGGCATGCGTTCCGCCCAGGCCTGTCGGAACTCCTCGACGCTCTGCGCGGCAGATAAGCTATGGCCAAGCCACCGGCCAAGGGCAAGAACGAGCCGCCCAAACCCATCATCGTCAAGAAGATCACCATCGTTGCCGGTGGCCACCACGGCGGCGCTTGGAAAGTGGCCTATGCCGACTTCGTGACCGCGATGATGGCGTTCTTCCTGCTGATGTGGCTGCTGGGCGCAACGACCGAAAAGCAGCGCAAGGGCATTGCCGACTACTTCACTCCTACACTCGTCAAGATGCGGCAGGGAAGTGCCGGCGGGTATGGCGTACTCGGCGGATCATCGCTGACCGATGTCGACGACTATCCGCATCGCGCCGGCCAGACCGGCAACAAGACCCTGTCGGTGCCCCGCGATGCCACAGGCGGCCCCAAGGAGGGAGGCAGCAAGATCAAGCGCTCCCAGGTGATGAAGGAACGTATCGCCCAGAAGCTCGCGCAATCCGAAAAGCTCAAGAAGCTGGCCCGGCAGGTTCGCATGACCGAGACTCCCGAAGGCGTCCGCCTGGATCTGGTGGACGATGCGGACTTCTCGATGTTCCTGCTGGGCACGACCGTGCTGACGCCTGACGCCGCCGAACTTCTCCGCGCGATCGGCCAGGCCATCGCGCCCGACCCGACCCAGCTGACGATCCGCGGCCACACGGACTCCCTGCCGTGGAAGAACGGCGTGGCCAACAACTGGTCGCTGTCAGCCGGTCGCGCCGAAACGACGCGCCAGACCTTGATGCGCCAGGGAATTGCGGAGGCTCGCTTCCGCCGGATCGAGGGCGTGGCCGATCGCGAACCGCTGGTGCAGAACAATCCGGCCGACCCGCGCAACCGGCGCATGTCGATTTTGATTACAGGGTGATCAAGCAACAAACTGACACCATCATGAAATATTGGTGAAAGTTCCGGTTGCAAGTGCAACTGCTTCACTGCAGTTTCCTGTCATTGCGGGGTGCGTCGTGCGCAAGCCACGAACCGCAACACCCAAGGGACAGGGAGTTCAATCCAGATGCGCAAGTTTGCAGCTTTGGCCACCGTATCGGCGGTGGCATTGGCCGGAATCGTTTTTGCCGCCGCGGGGGGCGGGAAGGCCACGGGTTCGGGAGCGGTGCTGCTGCCCGCAACGTCGGGTTCTATTGCCGCAGTTTCAGCCCGGCCCACTGCAGCGGCAGTCGCCGGATCGGCCATCCCCGACAGCTGGATCTGTGTCTTCAAGAAGGGCAGCGTCGCGCCGGGTGCCGAACAGGCCGAGGCCAGCAAGGTCACCGGCAAGGCTGGCGGCAAGATCGGGCACGTCTACCGTTACGCACTTCAGGGCTTCTCGATCAATCTGCCAGCGCAAGGTGCCGCAGCCGTCGCCAAGCACAACCCGAACATCGAGTATTGCGAGGCCGACCAGGTCGCCACCGTGATCGACCCGATCAATGCGTTGGCGAAGCCGGGCGGCGGCGGCGGTTCAACCACCGAGACAACGCCCGCAGGCATCACGCGAGTTGGTGGTGGAGCGGCTTATGCCGGCTCGGGACGGGCATTCGTGATCGATAGCGGCATCTTCCTGACGCATCCCGATCTGAACGTCGACACCGCCCTCAGCCGCAACTTCGTGGCGCGCGAAACCTCGCCGAATGACCTGAACGGCCATGGTACGCACGTAGCCGGTACGATTGCCGCCAAGCTCAATGGCGCCGGCGTCGTCGGCGTAGCAGCCGGGGCAAAGGTCGTCGCGGTGCGCGTGCTCGATCGCCGTGGCAGCGGTGCCTATTCCGATGTCATCGCTGGAGTTGATTACGTCGCCTCGGTGGGCCAGGCGGGCGACGTCGCCAACATGAGCCTTGGCGGACCAGTATCCGACGCACTCGACACGGCAGTGATCAACGCCTCCAACAGCAGCAAGGTCATCTTTGCCCTTGCTGCGGGGAACGAGACCGACGACGCCAACAATCACTCGCCCGCACGCGCCGATGGCCCGTATATCTACACCGTGGCGGCGGTGAACAGCTCGGACACATTTGCCAGCTTCTCGAACTACTCCGTGATCAACGATCCGGTGGACTTTGCCGAACCGGGCGTATCGATCCTCTCGACGTGGCTCAACGGCGGCTACAACACGATCTCCGGCACATCCATGGCGACACCGCACCTTGCCGGTCTTGTCCTCATCGGTGGCCCGCGCAGCGACGGGCGCCTGTCCACCGCAGCGCCGAATGGCGTCAGGTTCCCGATCGGCGTGAAATGATCAGAGTGCCTTGCTGAAACGTCGAAGGGCGGCCCCGCAAGGAGCCGCCCTTCTTTTTTACCGGGGAACGCACGAAGGCCCGGCGGCCTGGGATGGGCCGCCGGGCTTGTGATCACGCCTGGTGGAGACAGGCGGAGGTCATGCCTTAGCGCAGCAGCGACAGCACGTTCTGCTGGCTCTGGTTGGCCTGGGCGATCATCGCGGTCGATGCCTGCGAAAGGATCTGGGCCTTGGCCATCTGCGTCGTTTCGGTCGAGTAGTCGGTGTCCTGAATGCGCGAACGGGCGTCCGACAGGTTGGTGATGTTGTCGTTGAGGTTGTTCACCACCGATTCCAGGCGGTTCATGCCGGCACCGAGCGTTGCACGGGCGCTCGAAATCGAGTCCAGCTCGGTGTCAAGCGTGCCGAGGAGCGTGTTCGCCGCCGTTGCGCTGGACACGTCGTACGACCCTGCAGCACCGCCGTTCGCCGAAAGGGTGGTGAGGTCTGCCATGGTCAGGTCGACGGTGTCAGAACCGTTCGCACCGGTCTGAACGGTCACGGTCGCTTGCGAGCCGTCGAACAGCTGAGTGCCATTGAACTTGGTGTTGTCGATGATCTGGCCGATCTGCGCGGTCAGTTCGTCAACTTCCGTCTGCATGTAGGCACGGTCCGTGGCGTCCTGATACGTGCCCGAAGCCGACTGCACGGCCAGTTCGCGGACACGCTGGAGCATGTTCGAAACTTCGTTCAGCGCGCCTTCCGCGGTCTGTGCCAGCGAGATGCCGTCGTTCGAGTTGCGAACGCCCTGGTTCATGCCCTTGATCTGGGCAGTCATGCTGGTGGCAATTGCCAGACCGGCCGCGTCGTCCTTGGCGCCGTTGATGCGCTTGCCGGTCGACAGTCGCTCCATCGCCTGGCCAAGCATCTTGTTGGCCGTGTTGGAGGAGTTCGTCGCCTTCAAGGCGCTGATGTTTGTATTGATAACCGCCATTTTCCATTCTCCGGTAGGGTGGTGTGTCGTTCCCGAAAGGACCGCCGGGTCAGAGGATCGACACGGCTGTCGGGACTAAGACCGGCAAATGGCAGCCGGTTTTAAGTTGCCGCCCGGCAAAAGAATGCCGGACTTAGGTAGTCGCCCTTAGGGTTACCCGTCCCCTTAAAGTTTCAACCTGTTTGTCGGTCCCGCGCGAAAGAAGGTCACAGACAGGATGGTTAACAGGGGTCTTGAAATGATTCGCGATTGCGGGGCACTGCAGTTCACCGAAGCGGCGGCGAAAGCCCACGCAGCGCTTGTCCAGCGCGCAGCTTCGGTGCTTTCGAGCTACGGTGCGGAAGGACAGTCGATGCTGGCTGATGCCTTCGAGGACGCCAAGCTCCCGCCGCGCAAGCAGGTGGTGCTGCTGGAGCGTTCGGCTGTGCCAGCGATCGAGCGCCAGCCCGGCAGCCGGACGGCGACCCTGCGATACACCGATGGGGCGGGCGAGGCTGCGCTGTCGGCACTGCTGGCCTGCGCCGCCAAGCCAGGCGCGCCCATTGCCGCCGATCCTGAAAGCCTGTCTGTCCTTGCCTTGGCCGAACGCATCGCCGCCACCGACATCCCCGTCCTGATCAACGGCCCGACCGGCACTGGCAAGGAAGTGCTGAGCCGCTTCATTCACGAACACTCGGCCCGCGCCGACAAGCCGTTCATCGCCATCAATTGCGCCGCCATGCCCGAAGCCATGCTCGAGGCGCTGCTGTTCGGCCACCAGAAGGGCGCGTTCACGGGCGCGAATGCAGCCAGCGAAGGCTTCTTCCGCGCGGCTGACGGTGGTACGCTGCTCCTCGACGAGATCGCCGAGATGCCGCTGACGCTGCAGGCCAAGCTGCTGCGCGCGCTGCAGGAAGGCGAAGTGGTGCCGCTGGGGGCAACGCAGCCGGTAAAGGTGGACGTGCGGGTAATCGCCTGCGCCAACCGCGATCTGCCGCTGGAAGTCGAGGAAGGCCGCTTCCGCGCCGATCTCTATTACCGCCTCAACGTCTTCCCGCTGGCCCTGCGCGCTCTGTGTGAGCGGCCCGACGATATCGCGCCGCTCGCCTTCGCGATGGCGATGCGCCATTCGCAGGTCGCTCCCTGGATTTCCGACGAAGCGCTGGCGATGTTGGCGGCGCATAGCTGGCCCGGCAACGTGCGCGAACTCGAGAACGTGATGCGTCGCGCTCTGGTGCTTGCAGGGAACGCTTCCGTCATCGAGCCGAACCATATCGTGTTCGATCGCCCTGCCCGCCTGATCAACGAACCGGTTGCGGTTCCTGCCGCGGCCGATGCCAAGCTTTCCAACATCGTGCAGATGTCCGAAGCCCGCGCGATCCTTTCGACGCTCGAGGCCTGCAACGGCAGCCGCGTTGCCGCTGCCCGCCAGCTCGGCATTTCCGAACGCACCTTGCGCTATCGCCTCGCCAGCTTCCGTGAGGCCGGGATCGAAGTGAACGGCCGGTCAGTGGACGGTAGAGCCGTCGGTGGCAGGCGATGAGCGTTTCCGGCATCGGCGGCCGGGCTTCCGGCATCCAGGACATCATGGCGCTGCGCCAGCAGATCATGGAGCGCTCGCAGCTGCTCCAGCAGGTCAAGTCACCCGAAGCGACGCAGGGTGCACAAGGACCACAGGCCAGCACCGGCCCGGCTGGTAGCTTTACCGAGAGCCTCAAGGGCGCGCTCGATAACGTCAACGCCAGCCAGCAGAAGGCAAGTGCGATCAGCGAAGCCTATGAAAAAGGCGAAGTGGTCGACGTGGCCAAGGTGATGCTGGCGCGGCAGGAAGCTGGCGTTGCCTTCGAGGCCACGCTGCAGGTGCGCAACAAGCTGCTGAACGCCTACCAGGACATCATGCGGATGGGAGTGTGATTGAATGGCTGACCTCGTTCCCGCCTCTGGCCTTGCCACGCCAGCACCATCCACTTTCGGCGTACTGACCGATCCCGCAGCCGGAAGTTTCGGCACGCGGGCCAAGGCGTTTCTGGCGCAGCCGCCCGTGAGGCGCACCCTTCCGTGGTTCGCCGGCGTTTCCGCAGCCGGCCTGACCGGCGTTCTGTGGCTGACCATGGCGCCCGCACCGCAGCGCATGCTCTACAGCCAGCTTTCCGACAGCGAGCGTTCCGAAGTTACCGCCAGCCTCGAAAAGGCCAACATCGCCTACCAGATCGACAACGCAACCGGTGCGATCACTGTCGGCGAGGACGACCTTTACAGGGCGCGCATGGCCGCCGCGTCGGACGGCGCGATCGCCACGCCCGAAACCGGAACGCAGATGCTCGACAAGCTGCCGATGGGCGCGAGCCGGGGGCTTGAGGGCCAGCGCCTGCAGGCCGCGCGCGAGCGCGAGCTTGAGCTGACGATCATGGAGATCGACGGCGTGGAGGCCGTGCGCGTCCATCTCGCCGAACCGGAAAAGTCGGTGTTCGTGCGCGAGAACGTGCCGCCATCGGCCTCGGTCATGGTCAAATTGAAGCGCGGTCGCCAGCTTTCCGAAAGCCAGGTCCGCGCGATCGTCAACCTGGTCGCGGGTTCCGTGCCCGGGCTTTCGATAGACGCGGTGCGGGTCGTTGACCAGCACGGCGCATTGCTGTCCGACCCGTCCGGCCCCGATGGCGACCGGCTCGAACTCCAGCAGCGCATGGAGGAGAAGCTTCGCCAGCAGGTCGCGCAACTGCTCACGCCGATGCTGGGCGAAGGGAACTTCTCGTCCGAGATCCAGCTCGATCTCGACATGGACCAGGTGACGTCGGCGCGCGAAAGCTATGACAAGCAAGGCGTCGTCCGGCAGGAAACGCAAAGCGCCTCGCAGCAGACCGGCGCCGGCACTGCCCAGGGCGTGCCCGGCGTTACCGCCAACACGCCGCCCCCTGCCACGACTGCCCAGCCCGGCGCCCCGCAAGGAACGCCCGCGGCTGCGGCAACCCCCGGCGCCAACGGCGAATCCAGTTCCTCGCGCACCTATGAACTCGGCCGCGAGGTTGCGGTATCGAACCAGACCCCCGGCAAGATCAAGCGCCTGTCCGTCGCCGTCGCGCTGAGCGCCGAGACCATGGCCAAGGCCAAGCCGCAGGACATCGAGCAGATCAAGCAGCTGGTCAGCGCGGCGGTCGGCGCCGACCCGGCCCGCGGCGATCAGGTTGCCGTGGCCGTCCGTGCCTTCAAGCCCGCAGACGTTGCCCCCGCACCGTTCTGGGAGACGCCGTGGTTCGCCACGATCCTGCGCAATGCCGTGGCGCTGATCGCGGTCCTGCTTGTCCTGCTGCTCGGCGTCCGTCCGTTGATCAAGGCGCTGAAGAAGGAACCCGCGCCGGCCGAAGTGAAGGCTGCAAAGAAGCGCAAGAAAGGTGAAGCGACGGGCGACGAGGACGAGGACGCCGGAGAGGCCGAGGAAGGGGCCATCGGGGCTGTCACCGCTGATGAAGTCGCACAGGCAATCCAGCCCGCGCGAGATCCCGAAACGGGCGTCGTCGATGCCGAGGCACTGGCCCGGCAGGTCAGCCTTGCCCAGCGGCTTGTCGTCGAAAAGCCCGACAGTGCGCTGGTTGCCCTCAAGCAGATGCTGAAAGAGCCTGAAGAGGAAGGTGCCAGCGCATGAGCGACCTGATGGAAGCCCCCGCCATTTCCGATCCCGAACGCGCCGCCGTCATGGTCATGCTGCTGGAGGACGATCAGGCCGCGCAGATTCTCGCGCAGCTGGAGCCCGCAGAACTTCGTCTGCTGGGCGAAAAGATGTGTGCGCTGGGCGAGATCGGCCCGGTTGCAATCGCACAGGCGATTGCCGGCTTTGTCGAGAAGACCGAGCGGCTTGGCCTGATCGCGCACGATCGCGTCGGACAAGTGCGCTCGCTCATGACTCGCGCCGTGGGCGAGATAAAGGCAGACAGCCTGATGCAGCGCATCCTGCCTGACGACCCCTCGCGCACGCCCAGCATCGAGCTTGCCAGATGGCTGACTCCGCAAGTGATCGTGCCTCTGATCCGTGACGAGCATCCCCAGGCGATTGCCGTGCTGCTGGTTCAGCTGGATCCGGAAGTGGCCGCGGCTGTCCTGCATGGCTTGCCCGACGAGGTGCAACCGCAGGTCGTCCACCGCATCGCCACGCTCGGACCGGTTGCACCCGAAGCCATCGCGATGCTCGAGGAAATGCTGCACCAGCGTATCGGCGAACGGCACGGCCAGGGCGCCTTTGCCATGGGCGGGCCGCGCGAAGCGGCCGACATCATCAACGCCTCCGTCCGGGCGGTCGAAAAGCGCGTCATGCCCGAGATCGCCAAGCAGGATCGCCAGCTTGCCAAGGCGATCGAGAACGAAATGTTCAAGTTCGAGCACCTCTTCGCGCTCGACGACAAGTCGATGGGAGCACTGCTGCGCGAGGTAGACAGCGATGCGCTGATCGCCGCGCTCAAGGGCATTCCCGAAGAGCAGCGCGAATGCTTCTTCCGCGCCATGTCGAGCCGTGCTGCGGACGGCGTGCGCGACGAGATTGCCGCGCGTGGCCGGATGAAGATGGCTGAAGTGATCGAGGCGCAAAAGGCCATGGTCACGGCAGCCCGCCGTCTCTCGGCCGAAGGCGTGATCGTGTTCGGCGCGGGCGACGACGACTATGTCTGACAGCTTGCGGGCGATCTCGCTGGCGGACCTTGGGCAAGTGCCCACAGGTTTCGCGCGTGATCGCCGCTTCTTCCGCGAATTTGCAGCGCCCGAACCGGAACCTGTCATGGTGCCGGTGGAAGACGAGCGCGAGCCGCACGACCCTATCGCGGAGGCGTGGGCCGATGGCTATGCCAAGGGTCTGGGCGAGGCGCAGGAAGCCGCTGCGCAGCTCATTGCCGAACAGGAAGCAGCGCGTCAGAAGATCGAATTCGCGCTCGGCAAGCTCGATGTGGCGATGCAGACCGAACTGCAAGACCGACTGCGCGAGACGGTGATCGCCTTGTGCGAGGCTGCCATTGCGCCTGCGGCCCTTGACCCCGACGCGCTGACCCGGCGGGTCGAGGCCGCCGCCACCATGCTCGCCCGCGCCGAAGACCAGCGCGTGATACGGCTCCATCCCGAAGACCTTGCCCTGATTGCCGCGCGATTGCCGGAAGACTGGCACTTCGAACCCGACGCTTCGCTCGAACGCGGCGCTCTGCGCGTGGAAGGCGCGACCGGCGGAGTCGAGGATGGACCTGAACAATGGCGCCGGGCCATCCATGAGGCGCTCCGCCAATGCTGATGGGGCCCACTTTCTCCGTGCTCGACCGGGCGCTGGATTCCCTGGCACTGTGCGAACCCGACTTCACGCCTGCGCGCTATGGCTTGCTGGCCGCGTGTGATGGCGGAATGCTTGAAGTGTCGGGGCTGTCGGTCCCCATTGGCACGCAATGCCGCATCGCTCATGGGTCGGGATCGCTGACGGCAGAGACCATCGGCTTCCGCAATGGTCGTACCTTGATGATGCTTCTGGGCGATCCGGTGCTGCTGCGCCCCGGCGCCAGGGTCAGGCCCGAAGGCCGCCCCGGGATGGTGCCGGTAGGCGAGGCTTTTCTCGGCCGTGCGATCGATGGCGAGGGCAAGCCGATTGATGGCATGGGGCCGATCCACAACCGCCGCGAATGGCCGGCAGGCGGCATTCGGGCCGCCGCGCTCGACCGCTCGCCAGTGCGCGAGAGCTTCGATACCGGCGTGCGCGCGCTCAATGCGCTGACGACCTTCGGCATCGGCCAGCGTATCGGCATCATGGCGGGATCAGGCGTCGGCAAGTCGGTGCTGCTCGACATGATCGCGCATGGCGCCGAGGCCGAGATCGTCATCGTCGGCCTGATTGGCGAACGTGCACGAGAAGTCTCCGACTTCGTCGAGCGGCACATGCAGGGCTCCAAGCGCGAACGCTCCGTCGTTGTCGCGGTCCCTGCCGACCATGCGCCCAACTTGCGCATACGCGGCGCGATGATGGCGACGGCGCTCGCCGAATACTTTCGAGCCCAAGGCAAGCGCGTGCTGCTGATCATGGACAGCCTGACGCGTGTGGCCCACGCGGGCCGTGAAATCGCGCTGCTGCTGGGCGAACCGGGCGCGGCGCGCGGCTATCCGCCCTCGGCCCTCGCGACGATCACCAAGCTGGTCGAACGCGCCGGCAATTCGGCGGAAAGCGGCGGGTCGGTGACCGGGCTCTACACGGTCCTTGCCGATGGCGACAACCAGGACGATCCGGTGGTCGACACCGCGCGTTCGATCCTCGACGGCCACATCGTGTTGTCACGCGATCTGGCGCAGCGCGGGCAGTATCCCGCCATCGACATCGCCGCCTCGCTGAGCCGCGTGATGAACGACATCACCGCGCCAGAACATCAGCGCGCCGCCCGCACTTTCCGCGCGCTTGTGGCAAGTTACGAGGCCAACCGCGACCTGGTGCTGATGGGCGCCTATCGCAGCGGGGCCGATCCCCAGCTCGACAGGGCCATCGCCATGCATGAGTCGCTGACCGCGTTCATCAGCCAGCCGCAGCGTGAAGTCGTGCCGATGATGGCCAGCGTCGCCGCGCTCTCCCAGCTGATCGGCGCATGAAAGCAGAGCGCGAGCGCCTGGCGCGCCTGAAGCGGCTGGAGCGTATTCGTGACATTGCTCGCCAGACCGCGCTCGCCGAAGCCGGCAAAGCTGAAGGCACGCTGGCGCAGTTGCAGGGGCTGGTAGAGCGAACGTCCCGGCTTTCCGCCGACTACTCCGCCCGCACCGATGCGCGCGATGCCCATTCGTTACAGCAGTTGCGCCACTTCGTCGCCGGACTCGACCGGATTACCACCGGCACGCGCGCCGATGCCGATGCTGCGCGCAGGATCGCCGATGCCAAGGCGCAGGAAGCGGCCGCCGCCGAACGTCGCCGTGCCGCCGTGGAAGAGCGCGCCGAGGCGCAGGAACGTCTGATCGCGCGCAAGGTGGCATCCGCAGCAACACCTACTACCGGCAAAAGGCAATCTGGCACGGGTCTTGAATAAGCACGGTTAACGCACCGCCACGGAGCCTTGCCGATGTTCGATCTTGCCGCCCTTTCACAGCCGACAGCCGCCCCTGCCCTGCAGGCTGCGCCGTTGCAGAATGGCGGAAATGTGCCGGAATCGGCGGATGGCATCACTGTTGCCCCTGGTATTGCCTTCGATGCCCTCCTTGCCATGCAGTTCGCCCCGGCAGAACCGGCAGACGCACCATTGCCGGAAAGCGGCAAGATCTTGCCGGATGCGGCAAAGCTGCTTGCCGCCTTGCCGCAAGTGCGCCCGGTCGATGTACAGGTGCGCCCGCAGCCGACGAAAGCGCGCACCGATGCCGAGCAGGCCGAAGACGACTTCACGGATGCACCGGAACTGCCGGACGCCGCCCTGCCCGACGCGGCCCTTATCGCTGCGCTCTTCGCCGCGCCGGATCGCCTGGTGCCGGCCGAGGGTGCCGATGCCCGCCCTTCAGCTGAAGGCCCTCGCGCAACCGTTGCCTCGGCGGCGCCAGCATCGACTGCACCCCAATCTCCCGCTCAGACAGCAATCGCGCTGGCTCGCACGGCACAGATCGAACTGACTTCCTCGCCCGAAACGGCGCCTGCCCCGGTCCAGCCCGAAGCGGTCGCAGCCACGCCGACCGCGCAGATCATGGCCGCACGTCAGGTTCGCCAGAACAAGTCAACGGGCGCAGAAGGTGAAACTTCCGAAGCATCGGCGCAGCCTGCCCTGGTTGCCGGTGCGAAGCCACTTATGGACAGCGAACGGGCCGAAACACCGCGCGTCGAAGCGACCAGTACCACCAGCCTGCTCGCGGACCGTTCCCTCCCAACGCCAGACAACACTGCCCCGTCGTCGGTCCGCCACGAAGCCCGCATTGAACGCGTCGATTTCGCCGCGCTGGTCGACAATCTGGCCCGCGCTCGCGAGGAAGCCTCACCGCGTGCCGTGACCGCGTCGATCAACCACGCCGAGTTCGGCCGGGTCACCCTGCGCTTCGACCAGGGCGAGGATCGCGGCATGTCGGTGGCGATGACCAGCGCCGATCCCGGCTTTGCGCGCGCGGTCAGCGCCACTGCCGAAGCAGCGCGCACCTCCGGCGAAAGCGCCGGCCAGAACCATCAGCCGCAAGCCGATCCGCGCACGCAGGGCGGCCAGGGCGAAAGCCAGCGCCAGCAGCCGCGCCAGGCCGAGCAGGCTCCGACCCGCCCATTCTCCGGCAATGGCACTTCGTCCCGCGAGGAAGAAGCGCCCCGCCGCCGCAGCGACGATCGCGGCATCTACGCCTGATCCTGATCCCCATTTCCTGAGAGAACCCCGATGAGCGACAAGGAAGACAAGCCCAAGAAGAAAAAGGGCGGTGGCATGATCATCAAGATCGTCGGCGCTGTCGCACTGCTGGGCGTCGGCGCGGGCGGCGTGTTCGGACTGGTTGCTGCCGGCATCATCGGCGGCGGCACGCATGAAGTCGTCAAGGTGGACAACAATCCCAAGCTGGTGCGCAAGGGAGAGGAAGACCCCTATGCGCCGGTCGCCAAGGAAGGTGAAGGCGAAGGCGGGGCAGGCGAAACCGATGGTGAAGGCGGCAGCGAGTTCCGCACTGTCTATTACAACTTCGCCGAAGATTTCACCTCGAACCTCAAGAACACCGATGCGCTGCTGCAGGTGAACATCTCGGCCTCTACCCGCCGCGACTATCGCGTGGTGTTGTGGATGAAGAAGCACGAACTGGCGATCCGCTCGGCGCTGCTCATCGCCATTGCCGATACGCCCGAGGAAGAGGTCATCAGCCCGGAAGGCAAGGCTCGCCTGCAGAAGCGCCTGACTACCGCGATCAACAAGGTCCTCACCGAGAACGAAGGCTTTGGCGGCGTCGACAACGTCTACTTCAAGACCTTCATCGTTCAGTAATTCTGGCATCGTCCAGCAAGCCGGAAAGCTCCAGCGCCCCATGAAACCAGAACGCGCCTTCATCGCCGAACGTGCCATTGCCCGGCACGATCCGGCCCTGCTGCGCCCCGGTCCCAGTGCCGCGGAACTGATCCCGGCGCTCACCCGGATGAGCGAACGCCTGGCCAAGGCGGTGCGCGGGGCGCTCGTCCCCCTTCTCGGCGGAGCCGAACCGCAGATCAATCCGATGAAGCCGATGGACACGGACTTTGCCGATTTCTGCTCGGAAATCCCGCGACTTGCCGCCAACAGCCTGATGCACATCGGCAGCGCCCCCTTCATGGTCACCGTCGAAGGCGAAAACGTGCTGCGCCTGGTCGACCGCGCTTTTGGCGGTCCCGGCGATACCCCTTCGTCGCTGCCGAAGGAATTCCCGCTTTCTGCCGAGCTGATGATCGGCCGGATCGAACAGCTCGTCGCCTCTGCGCTCACCGTCGCATTGGGCGGCAGTGGCGGTCCAATCCGTGCGGTGCGGCGCGATGCCAGCCTTGCCCAGCTTCAGGCGATGCCCGATGCGACCAGGGTTGCCGGACTGACGCTGAACGTCGTCGAGCAGGGACGGATGCCCTGGGCCATCTCGATTGCCTTCCCGCACGATACGCTTGGCCTGATGTTCGCCCACGGCGATGCCAAGCGCCCCACCAAGCCCCGGCGCGGTCCGGCGCAGCCGACCGACGCCCCGTTTGCCGACCTGCCGGTCGAGCTTGCGGCGGTGCTGGTCGATATGCGGCTCCCGCTCGCGGTCGTCTCGGGCCTGCGCATCGGACAGGTCCTGCCCGTGCCGATCGCACGCAACGTGCCGGTCAAGGTCGGCGACAAGACTTACGCCACCGGCACAATCGGCGCGCTCGAAGACCGCGTCGCCATCCAGCTCAACCAGCTTTCCTGATTTTCCCGAAGAGGCCCTGACCCCATGACCTTCCAGCCCCGTGGTTTCGATTTCCTCAAGGACGTGGACGTTCGCCTGACCGTCGAACTCGGCCGCACATCGATGAAGCTGAAGGACGTGCTCGGCCTTACCGAGGAGTCCGTGGTCATGCTCGACCGCCTGACCGACGAGCTGCTTGATGTCATGGTCAACGGCAAGCTCATCGCGCGCGGCGAAGTGGTTGCACAAGGCGACCGCTTCGGCCTCAGGATCGTCGAGCTTGCCGGCAGCGAGCCCGAGGAAGCCCCTGCGGCCCCGGCGAAGAAAGCCGCCAAGGGGGATGTCGCCTGATGTTCTGGTACGTCCTCAAGCTCCTGGTGCTGCTGCCGCTGATCGGCGGCCTCGCCTGGGCCAGTCTCAAGTTCGCCAAGCGCATGGAAGGCCGCTTCATGGCGGGCAGCGCGCCCAAGTCGGTGCGCATCGTCGAGACGCAGATGCTCAGCCCCACCCTGCGGCTTGCCGTGATCGAGTTTCACGGCCGCGAGATTCTCGTTTCTGCCGGCAAGAACGGCCTCGTCCGCCTTGCCGAAGCCCCGGCGCGGCCCAGGGTGGAAGCGGAGGACGCACAGTGAAGCGTCTTTTCGCGATCCTTGTCACGACGCTGACACTGCTGCCGCATTACGCGATGGCACAGGCTGCCGGCCCCGCCCCGGCCCAGCAACCGGCCGCAATCTCAGGCGCGCTTGACCGCGCCTTCGGGCAAATGGCAGGCGCACAGAGCGGCGGCTCGCTGTCGCTGTCGTTGCAGCTGCTGCTCATCATGGGCCTGCTGACGATCCTGCCGTCGCTGATCCTGATGATGACCAGCTTCACCCGCGTGCTGGTTGTCCTGTCGATCCTGCGCCAGGCCATGGGCCTGCAGCAATCGCCGCCCAATCAGGTGCTGATCGGCCTGTCGCTGTTCCTCTCGCTGTTCATCATGGGCCCGACGCTCGACAAGGTGAACGCCAACGCCATCCAGCCCTATTCCGCCGGGCAAATCGGTGCCGAACAGGCCTTCGTTGCCGGCGGGCGCGAATTTCACGCCTTCATGATCCGCCAGACCCGCGAAACCGACCTGCGCATGTTCTCGGAAATGGCACGGGCGCCCAAGTTCGCGACTCCGGCCGACGTGCCCTATTCGATCCTGCTCCCGGCCTACGTGACGAGCGAACTCAAGACAGCCTTCCAGATCGGGTTCATGCTGTTCCTGCCCTTCCTTGTGATCGACCTCGTCGTCTCCTCGGTGCTGATGAGCCTGGGCATGATGATGATGAGCCCGACGATTGTCTCGCTCCCGTTCAAGCTGCTGCTGTTCGTCCTCGTCGATGGCTGGGCGCTGCTGATGGGCAGCCTTGCGGCCAGCTTCGGGTAAGGGCGATGGAAGACACTGCCTCCCTCCTCGCGCTGGCTGACCGGATGCTGTGGATCACCGCACTGGTGGCCGCGCCGATCCTGATCGCCTCGCTCGCCGTCAGCCTCGTCGTCGGCGTGATTCAGGCGGCAACTTCGGTCAACGAACAGACGCTGACATTTGTACCCAAGCTTGCCGTCACCGCACTCGTGCTTGTGCTGTTCGGTTCGGCCATGCTCGGCCTCGTCGGGGATTTCACCAAGGAAATCTTTGACCAGATCGCCATGACCGGAAAAGGCTGATCCTGTGCTGCAGCTGAACTTCGGCTTTGGCGCGCTGGAGGCGGACTTCTGGCGCTGGCTGTTCGTGATGACACGCATTGCCGCCGCCATGTTTGCAGCGCCGCTGTTCGGCACCGGCACCGTGCCTTACCAGATCCGCATCGTCGCCTCGGGCGCGATCGCGATGCTTGTGTGCGGCTGGACCCCGGTTGAAGCGCCGACCGCGCTGCTTTCGATCAATGGCCTGCTCAGCGCGGCCAACGAAGTCCTGATCGGCCTTGCCATGGGTTTTGCCCTGCAGCTTTCCTTTGCCGCGCCTACGCTTGCCGCCGAAGTGATCGGCGGCGGCATGGGCATGTCCATTGCCACCACGGCCGACCCGGTCAGCGGCGCGCACTCCCCGGCGATGGGCCAGTACTTCGCCGTCGTTCTCACCGTGATCTTCCTCGGCACCGGCGCGCACCTCAACTGGATCGCTCTGCTGGTCGACAGCTACCGCACCTTCCCGCCCGGCACGTCGTGGCTGGCGGCCAACCGCATCGACCTGATCGGCCAGTTCGCCACGCAGATGTTCGTGACCGCGATCCTCATCGCCTTGCCCGTCACGTTGATCCTGCTGCTGGTTCAGGTGACCACCGGCATCATCAGCCGCTCGGCCCCTAGCCTGAACCTGTTCTCGCTCGGCCTGCCCGCAGGCGTGCTTGCCGGCCTTGCCGCCATGATCGCCGCCGCCCCGATGCTGACCGACGTGATGGTCGAGATCTCCGCCACCGCCGTCGCCAATGCCGGCGCGCTGGTCCTGAAGTAGGAGGCGGGGATGGCCGAGCAGGAAGGCGAAAAGACCTTTGCCCCGACAGAGAAGCGCAAGAAGGACGCCGCCAGGAATGGCGATGTCTTGCGCTCGAAGGACCTGGCAACCGCCGTCGACGTGCTGGTAGGCGCGGTTTGGTTGAAGTTCGCGGGGCCGTGGATGATGGACGCCCTGCAGGACACGCTGCGCGCCTCGTTTACACTCGATCGCGCGGCTATCGAGGACTTCGCCCCGGCAAAGCTGCTGACGGGCGCTATGGTTGCCGTCCTGCCGCCGGTTTTCCTGCTCGGCCTGATGGTGCTGGCCGCTTCGGTCTTTTCACAGATCGGCCTGTCCGACGGGCGCTGGATCCCTGCCAATCTCGCGCCCAAGGCTTCGCGCATCAATCCGCTGTCGGGCCTGAAGCGCATGTTCGGCCCGCAAGGCTGGATCGAACTGGCCAAGGGCCTCGCCAAGCTCGTACTGCTTGGCTCGATTGCATACTTCTGGGCGTCAGGGCGCATCGCGGCGATCGTCGGCCTCGGCCAAGGCAGCATCCACGGCCAGCTTGTCACCGCGTGGGATACGATCACCTCGCTTGCCTTCGCGCTTGCGTCCGGGCTGATCGTGATCGCCCTGATCGACTTCCCGATCCAATGGGTCCGCCGCTTCCTGCGTCTCCGCATGACACTGCAGGAAGTGAAGGACGAGCACAAGGAAGCCGAAGGCTCGCCCGAGAAGAAGGCCGCCATCCGCAACAAGCAGCGACAGCTGGCGATGGGGGCGATGCAGCAGGCGATGCATAAGGCGCAGTTCGTGATCACCAACCCGACGCACTTCTCAGTCGCCATGGTCTACGACCCGGACCTCGCCCCCGCGCCAGTCGTGCTGGCCAAGGGACGTGGCGAAAAGGCGCTGGCCATGCGCGAGCTGGCAGCCGAACTCGGCGTTCCGACGCTCGAACTGCCGCCGCTTGCCCGTTCCGTCTACTTCACCACGCGCGAAAACCAGATGATCCGCGAGGATCTTTATGCCGCCGTCGCGTCGGTCCTGGCCTTCGTGCTCTCGCTCAAGCGGGGCGATCAGGTGCAACTGCCCGCCATCGACTTGCCGATCCACATGCGGTTCGACGCAGATGGCCGCCCCGAAGCGGTGATCGACCTTAAGACCGCATCAAAGCAGCCGTCCTAACAACCATGGCAACGACCACATCCTCCACGGCATCCACGTCCGCCACGGCGCAGATCGTCTCGGCGCTGGGCGCGGGTAGTGGCATCAACACCGCACAGCTTGCCGAACAGCTGGCGGCTGCGCAGTTCGCAACACGGATCGATCAGCTCTCGGCAAAGACCGAGAAGCTCGAAGCCCAGATCTCCAGCGCGTCGAACCTCAAGTCCCTTATCAGCACGCTATCGTCATCGATCGGCACGCTGATCCGAACCGGCGATCTGGCGGTGAAGCCCTCGATCTCGAACAGCAGCGTGGCGACCGTGAGCAAGGGCACGTTGAGCGGCAGCGGCACCTACAGCCTGGAAGTGACTTCGCTTGCCAATGCGCAAAAGCTGGTGATGCCGGCCTACGCCTCGTCGACCTCGACGGTGGGCGAAGGCACGTTGACACTACGCTTCGGCACCGTTTCGGGCGGTGCATTTACTGCGGATGGCGCGCAGGACGCCGTTGACATCAACGTCCCGGCCGGAGCGACGCTTGCCGATGTAGCCAGTGCCATCAACGCTTCGGGCGCGGGCGTATCGGCCTATGTCGCCAACGGTTCTGCCGGCGCGCAACTGGTGATCAAGGGCAAGGAAGGCGCGAACAGCGGCTTTATCATCGAGGCAAGCCCGGCGGTCGGCGGCGAAGCGCTTTCGGACCTTGCGTGGACACCTGCGACCAACACGACCCAGCTCAAATCGACCGCTACCGATGCTGCCTATTTGCTCGACGGTGTTGCCTATACGGGTACGAACAACACGATCAATGACGCGCTCCCCGGCCTCAACCTCAAGCTGACGGCAACGAACGTCGGCAATCCGGCAACGATCAGCTTCAGCGATCCATCGTCGGGCATTGCCACGGCGATGAGCGACCTCAAAGATGCGCTCAATGAAGTTGCCTCGCAGCTCAACCAGGCCATGAACAAGGACACGGGCGAGCTGAACAACGACCCCGGCGCCCGCGCACTGCGCAACGCGCTGATGTCGCTCGCCGGTCAGAAGATCATGGTCAATGCCGCACCCGGCGCTCCGTCAACCCTGGCGGACCTGGGTCTCAAGACCGAGCGGGACGGCACTTTCAGCCTTGATGCGGATCGCCTGAACCAGACGCTCAAGAATTCGCCCCAGGAAGCCGGAGCGATGTGGACAACCGGCATTTTCGGCGTTTTTGCAGCGATCGACAAGATCGCGCGCAATGCCAATTCAACGACTGGCATCTCGCTGGGCAGTTCCGTCACGCGCAACACAGCCCTGCAGAAGACGCTGGCCGACCGTTCCGCCACCCTTGCCGAAAAGCAGGAGACGTTGCGCCAGCAGCTCGTCACCCGCTTTGCCGCCATGGACACGCGCGTCAGCGGTTCGCAATCCACCCTCTCCTTCCTGAAGGCCCAGATCGAAGCCTGGAACGCATCGAGCAACAACTGATATGCTGCACCATCGAAAAGACCCGACCGAAGCCTATCGCCGCGTTGATTTCGACGCCCGTGTTCGCGGGGCCGATTCACGCCAGCTCGTGGACTTGTGCCTCGAACAGGTCATCGGCTCGGTCGGTCGCGCCGTCCATGCGCAGGAGCGGGGCGACAACGCCGCCAAAAGTGCAGCGCTCACACGTGCAATCTCCGCTCTTACCGCGCTGCAGATGGGCGTGGACCTGGCCAATCCAACCGCCGGCGCGCTGGTCCAACTGTATCAATCGGCCCGCAATGCGATCCTCGACTGCGTGACGCGGTTCGATGCGCGCACGCTGCAGGCCATCCGACAGGATTTCACCGAAATCCGCGAGGCCATGCTGCGCAGCATCCCGGCCTGATACCGGTTCTCGGCCGCTAGCCGTCAGGAAAAGGCCCGGAACCTTGTCGGTTCCGGGCCTTCCTCACCTGCGCGGACGGGGACGGACCGCGCAGGATCTCCAGGACATGGTTCCTACCCGATGTTGCAGGCTGCGATCAGCGCCTCGCCCAGACCATCGAGGTCAAGCTCGCTCTCGGCCGCGCCGGCATCGATGGCAGCAGCCGGGGCTTCGGCGACCAGCGCCGACTGACGCGCCTGGGCAAAAGTCTTGCATCCATTATCGCGCATCAGCTTCAGGCCCTTGGCGCCGTCGGCGCCCATGCCGGTCAGGATCGCGCCTGCCGCCGGGACCGAACCGCGCGCGATCGAACCGTAAAGAAGATTAGCCGAAGGCCGCATGCCATCCACCGGATCGCGATCAATCAGGCGCAACTTCGCCGGAGTGCCCGGCTCTATCACCACGTGACGTTCGGGGTCATATGCAATGTGGATGGTGCCCTGCGTCAGGGGCGTGGCGTCCTTGGCCGCCTTGACGTTGCACTTCAGCTCGCCGTCCATGCGCTTGATGAACGTCTCGACAATGCCTGGCTCGGCGTTGAGGGCAATCACCGTGGGAGGGCACTTTTCGGGAAAATAGGAAAGCAGCTGGGTCAGGGCGTCGATGCCGCCCATCGAAGCGGACAGCGCAAGAAGGTGTCCGTTCCATTCGAAGTGCGCTTCAGCCTGCTTGTGTTCGCGTGGCGCCTTGCGGTCCTTCACGTTGCTGTTTGCCGCCGCCAGCACGATCTTGCCGAGCTTGCCCACGGTCTTGCTGAACTGTTCGGGCGTTGCCTTCAGCGGCTTGGGAAAGCACTCGACCGCACCCAGTTCATATGCCTTCAGCGACGTCTCGGTTCCGGCTTGGGTCAAGCTCGAAAGCATGACCACCGGCAAGGGGTTGGAGCCCATGATCTCTTCCAGGAACTCGATGCCGCTCATGCCGGGCATCTCGACGTCGAGCGTCACCACGTTGGGTCGCAGTTCCTTGATCTGTTCACGCGCTTCGGCCGCATTTGCCGCCGCGCCGATCACGGTCACGTTCTTGGACTGATCGAGGATGTCGGAAAACAGAGCCCGCATTGCTGCGGAATCATCGACTACAAGAACACGGGCTTCGTGCATTTCAAGAGAAACCTTCCAAGGCGCTGTTTCGCCTCGGTTCGTTCTACGCGCGAAGCACCATCAATTCATGTTCCGCCCCTTACGTATCTCACCGTAGGCCCGGCGAAAGCCCGCCTTTTCCCTCGTGCTCTATTCCGGAAGACCAGTTGCCGCGTCGGGTCTCCCCGGTCGGCCCAACCGAGCCGGAGGAAGAGCATCTCCATGACATCGATCACCCTGCCAGAGCGCTGCGACCGCGCCGCTGCCGAAGCCTTGTTGCCCGAAATGCTGGCAGCGCTGGGGTCCGGCCCGCTCGAGATCGATGCGCGCGAGTGCCGGCAGATCGGACAGGCCATGCTGCAACTGCTGGTGAGCGCCCGCCAGACGGGTGACGGCGCGGTGATTCTCCCTTCCGATGCCCTGAGCGAAGCCGCCGCGCTGACTGGGCTCGCTGACGAACTCTTCTCGGGAGTGCTGGCATGACCGCCGACGAAATCCAGGCGATCTTCTTTGCCGAATGCGAAGAATCGCTGGCCGCAGCCGAACAGGGTCTCGCCGCTTGCCGCGAAGGCACCCAGGACAGCGATACCGTCAACGCCGTGTTCCGCGGAGTCCATTCGATCAAGGGCGGCGCGGGGGCGTTCGGCTACGTCGCGCTGCAGGGCTTCACCCATACCTTCGAAACGCTGCTGTCCGATGTACGCGACGGCACCGTGCCGATCACCGGCCCGCTTACCGACCTTCTCCTGCGTGCGCTCGATACGCTGAGCGATCATGTGACTGCCGCGCGCGATGGTACCGAGCCCCCCGAGGACGGCGCGCTCCAGGCTGAACTTACCGCAGCAATGGCTGCCAATGCCGGTGTCGCCCCTGCCGCAGCTCCGGCACCAGCCCCGCAGCCCGAGCTGGCAGTCGCCGTCGAGCCGATTGCCGTCGAAGCATCAAGCGACGACGGCGACGATTTCGACTTCGATCTCGATGCTCTGCTTGACGACATTTCAGGCGAAATCACGCCAGAAGCCGGGCCTGCCCCTGATGTCGAAACGACGCAGGAACGGTGGCACATGCGCCTTCGCCCCCACAGCGGCGCGATGCGCAATGGCAGCGAGCCTCTGCTGATGCTGCGCGAAATGGCGGCTCTGGGCGGCCGGTGCGAAGTCTGCGACGTTTCCTCGGTCCCACCACTCGATTCCTTCGATCCCAGCCGCGGCTACCTCGGCTGGGCGTTCAGCTTTCCCTCAAACGTTGCCGAAGCCAGCATCCGCGACATCTTCGACTTCGTCGGCGATGATTGCTCGCTGGCGTTCGGAGCCGACGCGGAGATGCCGCCGGTGCAGATAGCCGAGTCTGCGCCGCCGTCACCTGCGGCACCGCAGACCCCGGCTCCCGTCGCCGTCGAGGCACCGGCGCCTGCCCCCGTTTCAAGCGCTCCCGCCGCTGCCGAGGATGCTACGCCATCGCGCGCCGCCGCCTCGAGCAGTTCGGCACCGCCCGCGCCCCCCGCTCCGGGTCAGTCCATCCGCATCGAACTTGGCAAGCTCGACAAGCTTATCGATGCTGTCGGCGAGCTCGTGATCGCGCAAGCCATGATGGCGCAGCGCCTTGCCGGACAAGGCCTCGCCGTTGCCGAGGAGATGGCGATGATCGAGGGCCTGACCCGCGACATCCAGGAATCGGCCATGTCGATCCGTGCGCAACCGATCGGCTCGGTCTTCAGCCGCGTGCCGCGCATCCTGCGTGAACTGTCGTCCACCACGGGCAAGCATGTCCGCCTGGAAGTATCGGGCGAAAGCACCGAACTCGACAAGACCGTGATCGAGCGTCTGGGCGAACCTTTGACCCACCTCATCCGCAACGCCGTGGACCATGGCATCGAACCGGCCGACGAGCGTATCGCTGCAGGGAAGGCGGCCGAGGGCACGCTGACCCTTTCGGCCGAGCATCGTTCCGGCCGGATTCTCATCCGCATTGGCGACGACGGCAAGGGCATCGATCGCGAGCGCGTCTTTGCCAAGGCCGTCGAAAAGGGCCTGATCGCACCCGATGCCATCCTGTCCAAGGAAGAGATCGACCTGCTGATCTTCGCCCCTGGTTTCTCTACCGCGCAACAGGTCTCGAACATTTCGGGCCGCGGAGTGGGAATGGACGTGGTTCGCCAGAACGTGAAGGACCTTGGCGGGCGCATCACGATTGATTCCGAACCGGGCAAGGGCACGACATTTACCCTGACCCTGCCGCTCACCTTGGCCATCTCGGACGGCATGGTCGTCAACGTAGGCGACCAGACGCTGGTCGTGCCGCTCGCCAATGTTGTCGAAAGCCTCCGCCCGGAACCGCATGAAGTGCAAGGCCTTGGCGCCAGCCGCAGCATGATCAACGTGCGCGGCAGGTTCATTCCCGTCATCTCGCTGGCCCATTCGGTCGGCGCGGCGCAAGCCGTCAGCGACCCGCGCGAGGCCGTGCTGATCGTGGTCGAAACCGAAGGCGCAGGCCGAGCCGCGCTGATGGTCGATGCCATCTGCGACCAGCGCCAGGTCGTGATCAAGAGCCTAGACACCCATTACCGGTCTGTCGAGGGCGTCGCCGGGGCAACCATCCTGGGTGATGGCCGGGTTGCCCTTATCATTGACGTGGACGGGCTGGTCTCGCGCAGCCTTTCATCGGCCTCCTCCGCTGCCATGGCCGAAGCCGCATGAGCCTGATGGATGTTCTTGACGCGAGCATGCCGGGGGTCAGCCCTGGAGTGTTCGACGAGGCCGATTTCCGCGCTATCTCGGAGATCGCCCATGCGGAAGCCGGCATCGTGCTGCCGCCGGGCAAGGCCATGCTGGTCTATTCGCGCCTTGCGCCGCTCGTGCGCGATTCCGGATGCGTCACGTTCGGGGCCTATGTCCTGCGCATCCGCGAAAACCTTGCCGAACGGCAGAAGGCCATCTGCGCGCTGACCACGAACCACACCTTCTTCTATCGCGAGGCACATCACTTCGAGCATTTCGCCAGCGATGTCCGGCCTGAATACGTCGATCGACTCCAGCGCGGCGGCAAGGTCCGCCTGTGGTCAGCAGGCTGTTCGAGCGGTGAGGAGACCTGGTCGTTGCTGATGACGCTGCTGGGCGAAGACTCCGGGGCTGGCCACGCCATTGCCCGGCGGGATCTGCGGCTGCTCGCCAGCGACATCGCCAGCCACGCGCTCGCCAAGGCCCGTGCCGCGACATACCGCGCCGAAGATCTCAAGCCCGTTCCCGAAGCCCTCCGCCGTGCCTGGACGCGCACAGCGGGCGATGAATGCACGATCGATCCGGCGGTGCAGCAGATCGCGCGCTTCCGGTCACTGAACCTGCTTGGTGACTGGCCGATGCAGGGGCAGTTCGACACCATCTTCTGCCGCAACGTGATGATCTATTTCGACGGACCAACCAAGGAACGTCTGGTCGCCCGTTTCGCCGAAAAGCTCGCGCCCGGCGGCTGGCTGTACATCGGTCATTCCGAGCGGGTTACCGGCCCGGCTCTCGACCAACTCTCCACCATGGGACCAACCATCTACCGCAAGAGGGCTGCATGACAATTCGCGTCGTCATCGTCGAGGATTCGCCCACCATGCGCGCGATCTTGATGAACCGGCTCGGCAAGGAGCCCGATATCGAAGTCGTCGCGGCCGCTGCGAATGCCGCCGAAGGCCGGCAGATGATCCGTGAACTGGACCCGGACGTGGTCACGCTGGACATCGAGATGCCCGGCATGAACGGCCTCGATTTCCTCGCCAAGATCATGGAACTGCGCCCGACCCCGGTGATTATCGTGTCCGGCTCGACGCAGGAAGGCAACGAGATGACCGCCCGCGCGCTCGCGCTCGGCGCCGTCGATTGCTATGCCAAGTCGGGTGGCGGGCACGGGCTGGACGACGCAGGCCGGCTTGCCGGCATGATCCGTGAAGCCGCGAAAGTGCAATTTACCGCGCGCGCCCCGCAAACGCGCCGCGTCGCCAGCGAAGCGCGCGGATTGCTGGCGGATCGCCCTGCCCTGATCGCCATCGGTTCTTCGACCGGCGGCGTCGAAGCGCTGCAGACCGTGCTATCGGGTTTCCCGGCTGACTGCCCGCCCACGCTGATCGTCCAGCACATCAACGCGCGCTTTGCCCCCGCCGTCGCGCGCACGCTGGACCAGTCCTGTCCGCCGCGCATCGTCGTCGCTGAACCCGACATGCCGCTCAAGGATGGCCACGTCTATCTCGCCCCCGGCGATGATCGCCACCTCTCGCTCGGCGGCTCCTCGACCTTGCACTGCAAGCTGCGTGCCGGAGCCCCGGTCTCGGGCCACCTGCCGAGCGTCGACGTATTGTTCGAATCCGTGGCGAAGACTGTCGGCTCTCGGGCAGTGGGCATTCTGTTGACCGGCATGGGTGCCGACGGAGCGCAGGGCCTTCTCGCCATGGCGCAGAGCGGCGCGCGCACCATTGCCCAGGACGAGGCAACCTGCACCGTGTTCGGCATGCCCCGCGCTGCCATCCATCTCGGCGCTGCCCGGATTGTCGCCCCCCTCGGTGCAATCGCGCGCCACGCTTTCAGCAAGGCGGCCTGAAATGAGCTTCGAAACCCCCATTCCCGGCGCTCCGCCGCTCGAACGGGTAACGGTCATGCAGGGTCAGGCGCTGGCAAGCGGCAGCCCCTCTATCGAGTACTCGACCGTGCTGGGCTCTTGCGTGGCCACCTGCCTCTATGATCCGGAGGCGCGGATCGGCGGCATGAACCACTTCCTGCTGTCCGAGCCGCCCGCCAACGCTACCGGCACCAAGGTCGACGAACACTACGGCGTCTACCTCATGGAGCTGCTGGTAAACGAGATGCTCGCCCGTGGCGCCCGCAAGGGCAACCTCAAGGCGCACCTCTATGGCGGCGCGAACGTCAATCGCAACATGATGCGCATCGGCTCTATGAACGCCGATTTCGCGCGCGAATTCCTTCGTCGTGAAGGCATTGCGCTCCTGCGTGAGGACCTGGGCGGCACCCAGGCGCGCCGCGTCGATTTCCGCCCGGCATCGGGCCAGGTCCGCCACCGCACTGTGGAAGACCGGTTCGCGCCACCCGTCCAGCCCACCCCGCGCCCGGCACTTGCTCGTGGCGATGTCGAACTGTTCTGATCTTCGAGAAGCGAGTCCCATCCATGAGCAACACTACCCGGATCCTTACCGTAGACGACAGCCCCTCCATGCGGGCGCTACTCAACCATGCCCTGTCGGGGCACGGTTTCGACGTATCGCAGGCCGAGGACGGCATGGCCGCGCTCGACTGGCTGGCCATGAACGAGGTCGATGTGGTCATTACCGACATCAACATGCCGCGGCTTGACGGCTTCGGCCTCATCGAGCGCCTGCGCGAGGGCAGTCGTCACCGCGATCGCCCGATCCTCGTGCTGACGACCGAAAGCTCGGACGAGAAGAAGGCTCGCGCCCGCGCGGCCGGTGCGACTGGCTGGATCGTCAAGCCGTTCGACCCGGAAAAGCTCGTCGCCGCCGTCCGCCGCGTCTCCCACTGAACCCTGCTGGAAGGAACCATACATGTTGCGTGAACTGATCACCTTCGAGGTTGAAGGCCAGGTCTTCGGCCTCGACATCATGGCCATCCGCGAAATCCGCGCCTGGTCGCCCACCACGCGCCTGCCGCGCGTGCCGCACTATGTCGCAGGCGTCGTGAACCTGCGCGGCACGGTCCTTCCGGTTGTGGACCTCGCCGCCCGGCTCGGCTGGCGCGCCACCGAAGCAACGCCCCGTCACGCGATCATCGTTACCCAGCAGGGCCCACAGATCTCAGGCTGGATCGTCGATTCGGTCAGCGACATTGTTACCATCGACAGCGAAGCGCTCCAGCCGCCGCCGCCGACCACGGCAGGCGATACGGTGGTGCCCTTCCTTGAAGGCCTCGCCGCGATCGAGGACCGCATGGTCATGGTCCTGAACCTCGCCGCCCTTTCCGATGGCGCCCAGATCGCCGAAGCAGCCTGACCCAAGGGAGGGCAAAGGCCCATGGCACAAGCCACCCATCGCCAGATTGCGGTCGTCCTTGATGAGCTGGCCGAAGAAGTCGAAGCACTTGGCTCCGCCCTGTGCGACGACATGAGCGTGGCCATCAACCACATGGACAAGCTCCAGGCGATCGACCTTATCGCGCAGAAGCAGCGCACGCTCGCTCGTCTCCTGCTGGCTGATCGCCCTGCTGACGCGATAGAACGCATCGCGATCGACGTCCTGCGTGACCGGATGCGCCTTTCGGGCTGATTCCAACCGACACATGGCTTTGGTCGGCCCGCGCATGTCGTTGGTCGAGCCTGTCGCGTCAGCCCTGCAGAGTTGCGCCATCGGCGGGGCATGAAGTTTCTATCGAAACAAATCCCGCTGCTGTGCGGTTGCGCCATGCTTGCCCTTGCCATGCCAGTGCGCGCCGCAGAGGAAGCCCCCGAAACTGCCCCTCCCGCCGCCCAGACGACCGGCAGCCGCAGCACGTTCACGCCCAAGGACTTCGAACGCTTCGCCCCGCGCAATGCCCTGGACATGCTGCGCCAGGTTCCGGGCTTCACCATCCGCGAAGGCGAGGAAGCGCGAGGCCTCGGCCAGGCCAGCGGCAACGTGCTGGTCAACTCCAAGCGCCTGTCATCCAAGTCGGACGATATCTGGACCCAGCTTTCGCGCATCCCGGCCTCCACCGTAGAACGCATTGAACTGGTCGATGGCGCCAAGCTCGACATCCCCGGCCTCACGGGACAGGTCGCCAATGTCGTTGCCCGCTCCTCCAGCTTTTCCGGCCAGTTCCGCTACAGCCCGGAATACCGCGCACACTATGCAGACCCGCGCTACACCAACGGCGAAGTGTCGGTATCGGGCCGCCAGGGGCCGGTCGAATACACAATCAGCCTCACCAACAACGCCAATCGCGGCGCAGCCGGTGGGCCGACGATCATCACCGACCGCAACGGCGCGGTGATCCAGACCCGCGAGGACGTCGTCAAGGCCAACCGCGATGATTCCAAGCTCGCTGTGCGCCTGACCATCGACGGCCCCGGCTCGTCCATCGCCAACCTCAACGGCTCGTTCCAGCGCGTGCCCCGCCGGTTCACCGAACACTCGGTACGCACCAATGTCGATGGCTCGACCGTGGTGCGCGACCTGATCGACAAATCCTCCGCCCGCAATTGGGAAATCGGCGGCGATTACGAGTTCGCGCTTGGGCCCGGCCGCCTCAAGCTGATCGGCCTCAACCGCGAGGAGCACGAGCCCTACAGCCAGCAGGTCGTGACCACGTTTGGTGACGGCTCGCCCGCTGTGGGTGACCGGTTCGCCCAGACCGGCGACAGCAGCGAGCGCATCGTTCGCAGCGAATATTCCTGGAAAATGCTGGGCGGAGACTGGCAACTCGCGGGAGAAGGCGCGTTCAATTCGCTGCGCAACGTCGCCAGCCTTGCCGAACTCGATGACACCGGCCAGTTCGTGGAGATCCCCTTTCCCGAAGGCACCGGCGGCGTGAAAGAAGACCGCTATGATGCCAGCCTCTCATTCAGCCGCCCGCTTTCCAGCACCCTGACCTTGCAGCTGATCGCCGGCGCCGAGAAATCGACGCTGATGCAGACTGGCGCGACAGGCCCCGACGGCAACCTCAGCCGCTCGTTCTTCCGGCCCAAAGGCTCGCTCTCGCTGGGCTGGAAGGCTGCAAAAAGCCTCGATGTCTCGTTCAAGATCAAGCGCTCGGTCGGCCAGCTTTCGTTCTACGACTTCCTTGCCCGCCGCTTCCTCGATGATGGCAATGCCAACAGCGGCAACGCCGATCTCGTGCCGCAGCAGGACTGGTCGGCCGAACTCGAACTCAATCGCACCTTCGGCAAGCTGGGCTCGACCAAGCTGCGCCTCGTCGGCCGCAATGTGCAGGATTACGTGACCGTGATCCCGATCGGCACGAACGGCGAATCCATCGGCAACGTCGGATCGGCGCAGGAACGGCAGATCGTAAGCAACACCACGCTGCAGTTCGATCCGCTTGGCTGGAAAGGCGCGCGGCTCGATTTCAACGTCGAGCTGACCTTCACCAAGCTGCGCGATCCGTTCGATCCCGCCAACCACATCCCCTATGGCGGCATCACCGACCGCTACTGGGAGCTGAACTTCCGCCAGGACTTCCAAGGTACGGACTGGGCGGCAGGCGCATCCTACGAATACAACCACCAGTCGCTCTACCACCGCCGCTTCGAGCGTGGTCGCGCCTATGAAGGACCGGTGTTTGCCGGAGTCTACATCGAGCACAAGAACGTCATGGGCCTGACGGTGAAAGCGAGCGCCAACAACCTGCTCAATGGCCGCCAGCGCTGGGACCGCGAGGTCTTCGCCGGCCCCCGCCCCAGCTCGCCCATCGCCTTCGTCGAGACCCACGATCGCCTGATCGGCCCGATCTTCACCCTGACGGTGAAGGGGAGCATCTGAGATTCCTGTTTATCTATAAGGCATTGACTGCCAACCTCCGACGATGACCGAGCAAGCCTCTCCCGCCAGCCGAATAGACGCCCGCATCGGCGAGCTTGCCGACTGGCGCGGCGAGATGCTCGCTCGAGTGCGGGAGCTTATCCATCGCGCCGACCCGGGCGTGATCGAAAGCGTGAAGTGGGCAAAACCCACGAATCCCGCAGGCGTGCCGACTTGGGAGCATGGCGGCGTGATCTGCACCGGCGAGGTCTACAAGGCCTACGTGAAGCTGACTTTCGCCCACGGCGCCGCGCTGCCCGATCCTGATCGCCTGTTCAATGCCAGCCTGACCGGCGGCACGCGCCGTGCCATCGATCTGCGCGAGGGCGATGCGCTTGATGGCGAGGCCTTCGTCGCACTGATTCGTGAGGCGGTGGCGTTCAATCTGGCAAAGGAGCAGGCGCGCAAGCGCTAGGCGAGTTTCCAATAGGTCGCGTAGCGCTGGTGGGCGATCCTGAAGTACGGCAACAGCCGGATAGCCGAGCCATCCGCCGCCGGCAGTTCGAACTCCAGCGGTTTGGCCCTGCTGCGGATCGCTTTCGCCAGATCTTGAGCCTCGCCAGCCAGGTGCGGGACCTTCACCGGTGCATCGTTGTAGGCACCATAGAGCCGCTCGTTGACCACGATGTCGCTACCCTGCGGAACCGGGTCCAGCGCTCCGGCAAGCACCAGCGGCCCATGCTTGAACGCCACGATGTCGTCCGCTGCCGGCAGGGCCTGAGCGGTCGTTTCCATCTTCAGTTGCAAAGCAACCGTGTCACCGTTGCGCCATGTCCTGCGCACCGCGAGAAAACGCCCGGGTTCGTTTGACGTCTCGACTTCTGCCCCGTTGACCAGAACGCGGGCCGTCCGGCTCCAGCTGGGGTGACGCAGGTTCAGCGTCGCCTCGAACGGCCGGGCGCACTTCCACCGCAGCAAGGTCTCTGCCCTTTCCGGGAAAGCGGTCTCCTGCGCGAGTTCCGCAACCATGCCGCGCCAGCGCACAGCGGAAGGGATGAACAGATTGACCCAGAGCGCGTCCGCATCGTGGAAATAGATGGAATCCCGATACTTTACGTGGTTCTCCATGCCTGTTCCGGTGCAGCACCAGAACGAATCCTCGGGCGTTTGGTACAACTTCATGTAGCCCGGCCTTGCGCCCTGGAAGTACGTCGCCATGCCGCTGTCAGGGGCCTGCGAGGCGAGGATGCCGTTGTACAGCGTTCCTTCGTAATAGTCGGCGTACTCCGCCTTGGGTTCAGCCATGAACAGGGCGCGCGTGAGCTTGAGCATGTTGTGCTGGCAGCAGGTCTCCGAACCCTTGGCGGAAAAGACGTGTGCCGCGCCATCTGCGATGGGAAAGAAATGTTCGTTGTCGCCATGTCCCCCGGTGGCGAAGGCCCGCGGGCCGGTGACGGTCTGCCAGAAAAACTGCGCGGCGCGGTGATACTCCGGCGCGCCCGTCACTTCATGAACCCTCTGGAATCCCACGATCTTGGGCACTTGCGTATTGGCATGCAGCCCGTCGAGATGATCGCGGCGTTCTGCCAGCGGACGCAGGATGGCCTTGTGAGAGAAGCGCAGGGCAAGCGTCCGATACTCCGCCTTGCCGGTCATCGCGAAGAGATCGGCATAGATCTCGTTCATGCCGCCATGCTCGGTATCCAGCATCGCTTCGAACGCTTCGTCGGAAAGGTCCCGCGTCGCGATGACGCCCCAGTCCGCGAGCCGCATCAGCACGTCCCTCGCCCTGTCGCTGTCCGCCAGTTGCGCCGCGTCGCGCAGGCCGGCGTAGACCTTGTGCAGCGTGTACCACGGAACCCCGGTGATCTTCTCTCCGCGCAGATGCGCGACCACCAGCGCCGCACCCTTGGGAAAAGCGCAGACGAGGCCTGAACCCGAAGCCTTCTGGCACGCCGCAAGCTCGCTGGCGATGTATTCGATGCGGTTGCGATATTCGGCTTTGCCCGTAGCGCGCCAGGCAAGTGCGCAGGCGGAAAGGTAATGGCCGAGGGTGTGACCGTGGCAATTGATGTCCTCCCAGGTCTTCTCGGACTCCCATCCGCCATAGACCAGCGCGCGCGGCTCGAGCCCCGCATTCCTGCGGAAATTGTGCAGCATCCGGTCAGGCGACAGCCGCAGGAGGTAGGCCTCGGTCATGCGCTGGGCATGGAGAAACGGACTTTCGGCCAGCGTTATGTCAGACATGTCGAAAGGCTGGACCCGGTTCATGGCCTGTGTCCGCCCCGGTTTTGCAGCTGCCGCGAACGCGCTGGCATTGTGCGAGAACAGGCCAAGCGCGCTTGCTCCCTGAAGAAACGAGCGCCGGGTCGCACCAAGGCCGAGGGGGATTACAGTCATGCCTGCCACTTGC
Organism: Novosphingobium sp. CCH12-A3; assembly: GCF_001556015.1. NCBI lineage: Bacteria > Pseudomonadati > Pseudomonadota > Alphaproteobacteria > Sphingomonadales > Sphingomonadaceae > Novosphingobium > Novosphingobium sp. CCH12-A3. The sequence goes on from NZ_LSIA01000218.1 coordinate 71,809, forward strand.
AAGAGTTTGGAATTAGTCAGACTAACTTCCAGGAGCGGACTTGTCACTACTGTGGTCAAGCGCGCAGAATGCCGCATGTCCTTGACCCTGCGTCGCTCCCCGCGCAAAGCTTCCACGCATGTGGCAGCTACATCAATTTCCCCTTTGTCCGTTCAGCCGCAAGGTGCGCCTTCTCCTCAGCGAGAAGGGCGTGGCCTATGATCTCGTGCGGGAGAACCCGTGGGAGCGGACCGAGGCGTTCGGGAAGCTGAGCCCCGCCTATCGCACTCCGGCAATCCAGAACCCTGAACGCGGCGTGGTTCTGGCCGATAGCCGCGCGATCTGCGAGTATTTCGAAGAGACCGTCGACAAGACGCCGATGATCAACGGCACGGCGGTGAACCGCGCGGAAATCCGCCGTCTGGTGGCCTTGTTCGACGAGAATTTCTATGCCGACGTGACGTTGCCCCTGCTGGAAGAGCGGATGAAGAAGCGCCTCGTCTATCGCAGCCCGCCTGACAGCAAGCGGTTGCGCGATTCGATGCGTCTGGCCGACGAACACTTGTATTATATCGATTATCTGATCGACAATCGGCCTTGGCTGGCAGGCTCGACGATGAGCCTGGCCGATCTTGCCGCCGCTGCGCAGATCTCGGTGGCCGACTATCTCGGCGGGATCGACTGGTCGGGGCACGAGCAGGCGCGCGGGTGGTATTCGGTGTTCAAGAGCCGCCCCAGCTTCCGCCCGCTCCTGGCCGAGCGCATGGACGTGATCCAGCCGCCGAGCCACTATGCCGACGTGAACGCCTGACGAAACCGGGGTTTTCCAACTCACCCCTGACTCACCCCCAACTCCCGGGGGCAAAGCGGCAACTCTCGCGAACTCCCCCGCAACTCCGGGGCGCAAGGTCACAACCCGTGGTAGTCCTTGTACCACTTCACGAAGTTGGGCACCCCGACCTCGATGCTCGTCGTCGGACGATAGCCAAGGTCGCCTGAAATCGCATCGATGTCGGCGAAGGACTGGCGGACGTCGCCGGGCTGCATCGGCATCAGATTCATCTCGGCCTTGCGCCCCAGCTGCTCCTCCAGAATCGCGATGACCTTCATCAGGTGCTCGGACTTGTGGTTGCCGATGTTGTAGAGGCGGTGCGGTTTCTCGCTGCCCCCGGCCTTGACCGAGCCGTCGTCCGGCGGCGGGTTGTCGAGGCAGGCGATGACGCCGCTGACGATGTCGTCGACGTAAGTGAAATCGCGGTACATGTCGCCGTGGTTGAAGACGTTGATCGGCTCGCCCGCCAGAATTGCCTTTGTAAACAGCCACATCATCATGTCGGGGCGGCCCCATGGGCCATAGACGGTGAAGAAGCGCAGGCCTGTCAGCGGCAGGCGGTAGAGGTGGGCGTAGGTCTCGCTCATCAGTTCGTCCGCCTTCTTGGTGGCGGCGTAGAGCGAGAGCGGGTGATCAACGCGGTCGTCCACCGAGAAGGGAAGCTTTGTATTTCCACCATAAACCGAGGAGGAACTAGCATAGACCATGTGCTCCGCGCCGCGATGGCGGGCGACTTCGAGAAGGTTGAGGTGGCCGACGAGGTTGGACTGCACATAGGCGTGCGGATTCTCGATCGAATAGCGCACCCCGGCCTGCGCGCCGAGGTGGACGATGCGTTCGAACTGCTTGCCTTCCAGCGCGGCGACAAGGCCTGCGTAATCGGCGAAGTCATTGCGACAGAACGCGAAACGCGAAACGCCCTGCTCCACCAGCCGGGCGAGCCGCGCTTCCTTGAGGCTGACGTCGTAATAGTCGTTGACGATGTCGACGCCGACGACCTCGTCTCCCCGCGCCAGCAGGCGGGTGATGAGCGAATAGCCGATGAAGCCGGCGGCTCCGGTAACGAGGACTTTCACGTTGGCTTCACTTTCGAATCAAGCAGTTGATCCCCCGCGCAGGCGGGGGCCTCAGTCGGTTTATGCTGGCGTTCCGTCAGAACACCGAGGTCCCCGCCTTCGCGGGGACGCAGGGTAAAGGGATAAATTAGAGTTTCCAGTCGGCGCGTTCGCCCAGCACGCCCTTGAGATCCGCGAGCGTCCCGCCCGGCGCCACCAGTGACGCGATGCGGTCTGCTCCTGCGGCAAGGTAGTACTTGTGCGGCACGGCGAGGAAGACGAGGTCGAAGGTCTGATCGAAGGCGTCGCCCGCCAGCTCTATGCCGTATTCGAGCATGGCCTCGGCGTTGTCGGCATGGGGATCATGGACGGCGACCTTGTGGCCGAGCGCTTCGAGTTCGGCGACGACATCGGCGACCTTGGAATTTCGCAGGTCCGGCACATTTTCCTTGAAGGTGAGGCCTAGGACGAGGACCGTGCCCGGCTTGCCGCCGCGCTGGGCATGGAGTTGCTGCGCGACCCATTGCGCCATGCCATCGTTCACCCCGCGCCCGGCGAGAATCACCTGGGGATCGTGGCCGAGGGCTTCGGCGCGGGCCGAGAGGTAATAGGGATCGACGCCGATGCAGTGCCCGCCGACGAGGCCGGGCGTGAAGGGCAGGAAGTTCCACTTGGTGCCGGCCGCTGCCAGCACATCCCAGACCGAGAGGTCCATCTTCGAGAAGATCTGGGTGATCTCGTTCATGAAGGCGATGTTGATATCGCGCTGGGCATTCTCGATCACCTTGGCGGCTTCGGCAGCCTTGATCGAGGCGGCGCGGAACACGCCGCCAGACGTGATCGCGCCATAGAGATCGGCCACGCGATCGAGCACTTCGGGCGTCTGGCCGGAGACGACTTTGGTGATGCGCTCGATGGTATGTTCGCGATCACCGGGGTTGATGCGTTCCGGGCTGTAGCCGAGGAAGAAGTCCTGACCGCACTTGAGGCCGGAAACTTCCTCGAGAATCGGACCGCAGATGTCTTCGGTGACACCCGGATAGACGGTGCTTTCGAACACGACGACAGGCGCGCGCCCTTCCTTGACGGCAGCGGGCAGCATCTTGCCGACCGTGCGCGAGGCGGATTCGACAAGGCGCAGGTCGGGGCGGTTCTGGTTGTCGATGGGCGTTGGCACGGTGACGATGTAGAAGTCGCTCGGCGGGCAGACCCCGGCATCGCAGGTGAGGCCAAGGCTCGACATCGAGAGCAGCGCCGGTTCGATCTCGCGCGTGCGATCGTGCCCTTCGGACAATTCCGAAATGCGCTGAACGTCGATGTCGAAGCCGGTGACGAAGAACTTCTTGGCGAGCGCGACAGCCAGCGGCAGGCCGACGTAACCAAGGCCGAGCACGGTGACGCGGGTAGTCGACGAAACCAGCGGATCGAGGCCCCGAGGGTGACCGGGAACTGGAGCAGGAGCAAGCGTCGGGAACTGGACTGTCACGGGACAGGCGGCCTTTCATGGTTGACGCTTGGAGCGCCGGATCGCCGCCTTGCTTAAATCGAGGCTCTTATTTCACGGTTAACACTCAGCCGATATTGGAAGCGCCATGACGGAAAAGGCCATCCTCCCAAAGACGATCCTCGTGGTGTTTGGCACCCGCCCCGAAGCGATCAAGATGTTTCCCGTGGTCCACGCGCTTGCGGCCGATCCGCGCACGCGCGTTGTGACCTGCGTATCGGCGCAGCATCGCGGAATGCTGGATCAGGTGCTGGAGATTGCCGGGATCGTGCCGGAATACGACCTCGATCTGATGAAGCCGGACCAGACGCTCGACGGGCTGACGGCTGCGCTGCTGACGGAACTGGGCAAGGTGATGGATCAGGTGAACCCCGACTGGGTGGTGGTTCAGGGCGACACCGCGACCGCGATGGCCGGCGCCTTGGCCGCCTATTATCGCAAGCTGCCGGTGGCCCATGTCGAGGCGGGGCTGCGCAGCCACAACATCTATCACCCCTGGCCCGAGGAGGTGAACCGCAAGATCATCGGCACGATTGCGAGGCTGCACTTTGCACCGACCGATGTTTCGGCGGCGGCGCTGCTGGCGGAGAATGTCGATGCCAAGGGCGTACACGTGACCGGCAACACGGTGATCGATGCGCTCCAATGGGTTTCGGCAAAGATCGAGGCCGAACCGGCGCTTGCTTCCGGGCTTGCCGAAATCGAGGCGCGGTTTGCGGGAAAGCGCGTGATCGGCGTGACCAGCCATCGCCGCGAGAACTTTGGCGGGGGGCTGGAGAACATTGCCGAGGCGGTGCGGCAGATTGCTGCGCGCGAGGACGTGGCAGTGGTGTTTCCGGTCCACCCCAATCCCAATGTGCGCAAGGTGATGGACGCGGCGCTCAACGGTCTGCCCAACGTGGCAATGATCGAGCCGCTGGATTACCCGCACTTCGCCCGCCTGCTGTCCGTGGCCGAGATCATGCTGACTGATTCGGGCGGCGTGCAGGAAGAGGCCCCTGCGCTGGGCAAGCCGGTGCTGGTCATGCGCGAGACGACCGAGCGGCCCGAAGGCGTGACCGCCGGGACCTCGAAGCTGGTCGGCACCGACGTGGACACCATCGTTACCGAAATCTTCACCCTGCTCGACGATAAGGCTGCCTATTCGGCCATGGCGCGTGCGCACAACCCGTTCGGGGATGGGCAATCGGCGCGCCGTATCGTGGAGTTGCTGGCGAATGATGGGTGATGTGAAGCCGGACGTCTGTGTTGTCGGCCTCGGCTATATCGGACTTCCAACCGCTGCCATCATAGCGCGCGCAGGCTGCAAGGTTCTCGGCCTCGACGTGTCGCAGCACGTGGTCGACACGATCAATCGCGGCGAGATCCATATCGAGGAAGTGGACCTCGATGGGCTTGTTCATGGCGTGGTTCAGCGCGGGCTGCTGCGCGCATCGACGCAGATTGCGCCGTCCGACGTTTTCGTGATCGCGGTGCCGACGCCGTTCGAGAAGGACGGGCATCATACGCCGGACATTTCCTATGTGCTGGCAGCGGCAACGCAGGTGGCGGCGGTGCTCAAGGCGGGTGACACGGTGATTCTCGAATCGACCTCGCCCGTCGGCACAACCGATCAGATGCGTGACCTGATGGCGGGGCTGCGGCCCGACCTCAAGTTCCCCGGAAAGACGAAGGAGACGCCCGACGTTTCCATCGCCTATTGCCCGGAGCGCGTGCTGCCGGGACGCATTCTCGAGGAACTGACCAACAACGACCGTTCGATCGGCGGCATCACCCCGCGTTGCGCGCGCAAGGCGCTGGCCTTCTACAAGCGCTTCGTGCGCGGGACGTGTGTGACGACCGATGCGCGCTCGGCCGAGATGACCAAGCTGGTCGAGAACGCCTATCGCGACGTGAACATCGCCTTTGCCAACGAGCTTTCGATGGTGGCGGACCGGATGGGGCTGGACGTTTGGGAAGTGATCCGCCTCGCCAACCGGCACCCGCGCGTGAACATCCTGCAGCCCGGACCCGGCGTTGGCGGGCACTGCATCGCGGTGGACCCGTGGTTCATCGTGGCAGGCGCTCCGGATGAAACGCCGCTGATCCGCACCGCGCGCAACGTGAACGATGGCAAGATGCACCATGTCGTCGCCAAAGCCTCGGAACTGGTCGAGGCCCATCCGGGCGTGAAGGTTGCCTGCCTGGGGCTGGCGTTCAAGGCCAACATCGACGATTTCCGCGAGAGCCCGGCGCGCTATGTGGCGGCGAGCCTGGCACGCAAGTTCGGCAGCCGGATCAACGTGGTGGAGCCCTATGCGGGCCAGTTGCCGCGCGAGTTCGAGGGAACGGGTGCGGTGCAGATCGACCTCGATACCGCGCTGGAGGAGTGCGGCGTGCTGATCGTGCTGGTGGACCACGATGTGTTCAAGGTGGTGCCGCTGGCCGAGCGTTCGGGCAAGGCCGTCTACGATACGCGCGGGATTTGGCCGGATCAGCCGGGGGTTGATGTGGCTGGTGCGGGGTTGCGGCTGGCGAGTTGAACTTGTGACTGCTCACATCGTCATGCTGAACTTGTTTCAGCATCCATCTCTCGCCAATCCCGGACGGTGAATGGGGAGAAATGGACCCTGAAACAAGTTCAGGGTGACGGGTGCCCTAATCTGGCAGTTGTGCCCCCGGCATCTGCTGGCTGGCGCAGTGGAAGCCGCCGCCGCCTGCCAGCACGGCATCGCCCATCAGGCCGATGGTCGCGCGGGTCGGGAAGAGTTCGGCGATAGCGGCGACGCCATCTTCATCGTGGGGCGAACCGAAGATCGGCACGACCACGAGGTTCGTGGTGATGACGAAGTTCATGTAGCTGGCAGGCTGGATCATGTCGCCCCACTCGATGCGGCCCGGCGACGGGACTTCGACCACGTCCACGCCCGCGGCCTGGGCGCGGGCCTTGGCGTCGACATAGATCCCGGCGTTGGGATCGTTCGGGCCGGTGGCGCGGGGGAGCGCGAGGCGGTTCGGGCCGACGAAGCGGGCGAGATTGTCGACGTGGCCGTCGGTGTGGTCGTTGATCAACCCGTCGCCCAGCCAGAGGACGCGGGTATAGCCGAGGTCGCGGTTGAGGCGCATCTCGAGGTCTTCGCGCGTCAGGTGCGGGTTGCGATTGGGGTTGAGGAGGCATTGCTCGGTCGTGGCGACGAGGCCTGTGCCATCGCCATCCAGCGCACCGCCTTCGAGAATCCAGTCAGCTTTCGAGGATTCGAGGCCGGCCGAAACGGCGAGATCCGCACCGATCTCCTGATCGCCCGGCATCAGATACTTCTCGCCCCAGCCGTTGAAGCCGAACAGGCGGGCGCTGCGGTTTTCGGCTTGATCGAGGACGACGAGCGGGCCGGTATCGCGCAGCCAGACATCGCCATAGGTGCGGCGTTCAAGCTTTACCGCCGCAGAGACGAGCGACTTTGCGCGCATCTCGTTGGCGGCATCCCGCACGACGAGGCGGACTTCCTGACCGCTGTCGGCGACGGCGCTGGCGAAGGCAGCAATCTGCTCCTGCGCCTTGTCGATCACCCCCGACCATTCCTCGGCGAGGTGCGGGAAGCCGATCCACAGCCAGTCCTGGGGGTGCCATTCGGGGGGCATCTGAAAATTATTTGACACTATAATAGTTTCCTGAAATTAATTACACACTAAATTGGAGACGATCATGGGTGTTTACGATCCACTGACCAGCTACCTCAAGGATCTGGACGAAGATAGCTGGAATGCGAACTTTGCGGAGATCGAGCGGATCATCCGTCGTACGTTGCCGACCAGCGCCTACGAGTATCGTCCATGGTGGGCCAATCAGCGTGGCGGGAACCACAGCCAGTCGAAGGCTTGGCAAGAGGCTGGATGGGAAACGCGCGAAGTCGATCTTGCCCATCATACTGTGCGTTTCGAACGAACCCGTAGAAAGCAACGTGTCTCGTCAGATGCGGTCGAGAAGAGCGCCGTGCTAGAAGACCTGTTCCGGCGTGCAAGCGACCTGACGGGCAATAGCGACCGCGACCGGCTGATTGAAATGGCACTCAACGCCCTGATCCAGCGCGAGGCGGCACGACAATTGGCGAGGCTGGGTGGAACGATGCCAGACCTGACCGTGCCAAGCAGGGATCGCCCCTCGCGGTGATCATCGTTGATACGTCGATCTGGATCGACTCCTTCCGCGCAGCAAATCCGGACCTAGCGCTGTTGCTGGCAGAGAACACTGTTCTCCAGCATCCGTTCGTCACGGGGGAACTTGCAATGGGCAACTTGCGGCAATGGAGGCGGACAGTCGACCTGCTGTCGTATCTCACGCCTGCGCTCCGGGTGACGGAAGATGCCCTGCTCGCATTTGTCGAGACGAACGGCTTGGCAGGCACGGGAATCGGATTTGTCGATGCGCACCTCCTTGCCAGCGCGGTACATGGAAAGGCCCTGCTCTGGACTGGGGATCAGCGTCTAGCAGGTCATGCCGAACGACTGGAGTGCGCATGGCAACCGGAGCAGCCTTGATCGTCATCTGCCAAGAAGGCATGCGTCAGGAACGATGACCGATCTTGAAAGCGCCCTTGCCCGCGCGCGTGCGCACTCCCCGTTTCTGTCGATGGCGCTTGGCCGCTTGCCTGAGGTCGAGTCCTTGCTGGCGGCAGGGGATATCGAAGGGGCGCTGGCCCGGGCCAAGGCTGCCGGCTCTGGCATCGAGGATGCCGCCGTGGCGCTGCGGCGGGAGCGGATGGCGCTGGCGCTGGTGGTGGCAATCGGCGATCTGGCGGGGGCGTTTCCGCTGGGGCGCGTGGTGGCGGAGCTATCGGACTTTGCCGACCGGTCGCTCGACGCGGCGATTGCGGCGGCGATCCGGCGGCGCGTGCCGGATGCGGAGAGCACCGGATTTACCGCCATAGCGCTGGGCAAGCACGGGGCGCAGGAGCTGAACTATTCATCGGACATCGATCCGATCCTGCTTTACGATCCCGATGTCCTGCCGCGCCGCGAGCGCGACGATCCAGCCGATGCGGCGCAGCGCGTGGCGCGGTCGCTGATGGAGATCATGTCCGCGGTGACGGGCGATGGCTATGTCTTCCGGGTGGACTTGCGATTGCGGCCCGCCTCGGAGGTCAGCCCCCTCGCCCTGCCGTTCGAAGCGGCGATCACGCATTACGAATCGAGCGCGCTGGCGTGGGAGCGGGCGGCCTATATCCGGGCGCGGGTGGCTTCGGGAGATGTGGCGCGGGGGCAGGCCTTCCTCGATACGATCCGGCCCTTCGTGTGGCGGCGCAGCCTCGATTTCGGGGCGATTGCCGAGATCGGGCGGCTGACGACGCGGATCCGCGATCACTATTCGGCGGGGCAGGCGATCGGGCCGGGCTATGACCTGAAGCGCGGGCGCGGCGGGATTCGCGAGGTCGAGTTCTTCGCGCAGACGCACCAGCTGATCCATGGCGGGCGCAATCCCGCGCTGCGGCTCCGGGGCACGCGGGCGAGCCTTGATGCGCTCGCCGAAGCCGGGATCATCGGGGCCGAGGATGCCGCCGTGATGGGCGAGAGCTATGACCGGCTGCGGACGCTGGAGCACCGCTTGCAGATGGTGGCGGACCAGCAGACGCATTCGCTGCCGGGAGATGCGGCCGCGCTCGATGGCGTGGCGCGGCTGGACGGGCTGGCAGATGGCGCGGCGCTGGTGGCGGAACTGACGGCAATCTCCGAGACGGTCGGGCGGCGGTTCGATGCGCTGATCGAGACGTATGCGCCGACGGGCGCGGTGCAAGTGGAGGTGCCCGACCAGTCCGACCCGGTAGTCGATCGCTTTGCCGAGCGGGTGCAGGCCTGGGAGGGCGGGCAGTACCGTTGCCTGCGCTCCGCCGAGGCGCGCGAGGCGTTTGCGCGGATCCGGCCGCAGCTGCTGCGTGCGCTGTGCGAGGCGCCGGACCCGGAGCGGGCACTGCTGCGGTGGGAACACCTGCTGGAGGGATTGCCGAGTGCGATCAACGTGTTCCGCCTGCTAGAGGCGCGGCCGGGATTGCTGGCCGTCGTCATGCGAGTGCTGGCCCACGCACCGACCCTGGCGGACGAGCTGGCGCGACGGTCGGACCTGCTCGACATCCTGATCGACCGGTCGGCCTTCGACCTGCCGGGCAGCGTTGTCGAGATTGCGGCCGAGCTTTCGCGCGGGGAAGCAGGGGACGATTACCAGCGGCTGCTCGATGCAGTGCGCCTGCGCGTGGGCGAAATGCGCTTTGCGCTGGGGGTGCAGCTGATCGAGGGGCAGCGCGATCCACTTGAGGTGGCAGCGGCGCTGAGCCGGGTGGCCGAGGCTTCGATCGAGGTGCTGGGCCGTGCGGCGATCGAGGAGTTTCGCGTCAATCACGGTGTGGTGCCGCAGAGCGATCTGGCGATCCTCGGCCTCGGGCGGCTGGGCGGTGCGGCGCTGACGCACGCATCGGACCTTGATCTGGTGTTCCTGTTCAGCGGCGATCATGCGAGCGAATCCGACGGGCGCAGGCCGTTGGGGGCGACGCTGTACTATAACCGGCTGGCGCAGCGGGTGATCGCCGCGCTTTCGGTGCCGACGGCGGCGGGCGCGCTTTACGAGGTGGACACGCGGCTGCGGCCTTCGGGGGCGCAAGGGCCGATTTCGGTAAGCCTCGACAGCTTCGAGAAGTATCAGTGCGAGGATGCCTGGACGTGGGAGCACATGGCACTGTGCCGGGCGCGGGCGATGTTCGGGACCGACGCGGACCGGGCGGCGCTTTCGGCGATCATCGCGCGGGTGCTGGAGCGCCCGCGTAACCCGGAAAAGCTGCGCGCCGATGTGCTGGAAATGCGCAGGACCATGGCTGAGCACAAGCCGGCCAAGGGCCCTCTCGACGTGAAGCTGGCGCGGGGCGGGCTGGTGGACATCGAATTCATGGTCCATTTCCTGCAATTGCGCGACCATCTGGCGCAGACGCCGGATCTTGGCGCGGCGGTGCAGGCGCTCGAAGACCTTGGGCTGCTGCCCGCCGGCATGCGGCAGGCGCATGACCTGCTGGCGCGATTGCTGGTGGTGGTGCGGCTGGTTGCCCCTGATGGCATGTTCCCGCCAGAAGCGAGCCGGGGCATCGTCGCGCGGTCCTGCGGCCTGGAAAGCTGGGACGCGCTGCTGGATGCGGTGCTGGCAGCACGGCATTGCGTGGGCCGTGGCTGGGCGCAGGTGTTCGATATTCAACTGGAGATTGCATGATGAGCGAGCGGATCGGAACGGGCGAGGCATTCCCCGACATCGCGATGACCAAGCCCGATGGCGGCAGCGTGAAGGCTTCGGATTTCGCAGGGCGCAAGCTGGTCGTGTTCTTCTACCCCAAGGACGACACACCGGGCTGCACCACCGAGAACAAGGACTTTTCGGCGCTTCATGGCGAGTTCGAGGCCGCGGGCGTTGCCGTCCTCGGCGTCAGCAAGGACCCGCCGCAGAAGCATGCCAAGTTTGCCGAAAAGCACGCGCTTGTCGCGCCGCTCGCCAGCGATGCCGAGGAAGGCGGGGTTTCCGATGCGCTGGGGATCTGGACCGAGAAGTCGATGTACGGCCGCACCTACATGGGCATGGAGCGCACGACCTATCTTGTCGGCACGGATGGCAAGATTGCGCAGGTGTGGAACAAGGTGAAGGTCAAGGGCCACGCCGAGGAAGTGCTGGCTGCAGCCAAGGCGCTCTGACCGGCAACACGAGCAATGAACGCACCTACCCTCGCCCGCGCCATCCGCGCGGTGATGCTGACGCCTGAGCCGCGTGACAAGGTCATGGCGGCGCGCGACGTGGTGCGCCGCTGGCGTGGCGGTGAGCTGGCGATGGTGTTCGACGTGGCGATGCCTGACTATCCGGCCCGGCCAGACACGCCGGAGCTGCTGCCGCCCAGTGCCATGCCCAAGCGCGGGCGCGGATCGGCGCACGGAAGGCTCGCCCTGCTTCATGCGCTGGCGCACATCGAATTCGTGGCGATCGACCTGGCGCTGGATGCGGCGGGACGACGACGACTGGCTGTCAGTCGCAGCGGACGAAGCGATGCATTTTGCGCTGATTTCCCGCCGCTTGCGCACGCTGGGCAGCTTCTATGGAGCGATGCCGGCGCATGACGGATTGTGGGATGCGGCGCGCGAGACCGCGCACGATGTGGCGGCTCGACTGGCCGTGGTGCCGATGGTGCTGGAAGCACGTGCACTGGATGTGACGCCCGCGACCGTCGAGCGGTTTCTGGCAGGCGGTGACGATCGCTCTGCCCGCATCCTGCAAAGAATCGTTGACGATGAAATTCGCCATGTGCGGTTCGGCACAACACATTTCGCCGCAGTCTGCCAAACGAGGGGCGAATCCCCCGCGGACCTTTGGAAAACCTTGGTCCGGCAGCACTTTCGCGGTGCCGTTAAGCCACCGTTCAACGACTCGGCGCGTCGATCAGCCGGTTTGTCGCGCGAAATGATGGCAGGGGTTGCCTGCCAGTAACCTGCCCCGCATACCCCAATTCACGAGATGGCGGGGGGTTCCGACCAACTCTGAAAAATCCCGGGCGACAGGCCGCACGTCTGTCTGTTGCCGCAAATCGGGTTCGCTCTGGGGGTTTCAGGGCTTGCTGCTTCACGGCCTAACGCCGGAAGCGGAGAGCCGAGAAAAAGGTCGTACGGGTCGTAATGTTGTTCAACACAAACACCTTCAAGACTGTATTCAGCGCCCTTACGGCAGTTGTTGCATTCTCTTCCGCGCCGGCATTCGCAAACAGCGCCGCTTCCGCAGACATCGCCGCCCCGCTTCGCGCTGCCGAAGCCGCCAAGGCAGGCGTCTCGGCCGATCGCGGTGACGAAGAATTCCGCCGCCTCTTCGCCAGCTGGCAGCAGCTCGACAACGGCATCCTGCCTTCCTCGAAGCCGACCACCATCCGCAAGGCATCGGTTTCGATCCCGTCGCTGGCGCCTGTGGCGATGACCCGCCTTTCGAGCGGCTATGGCATGCGCGAACATCCTGTGCTCGGCGGCCGCCGCGCCCACAAGGGCATCGATCTTTCCGCACCGACCGGCACCCCGATCCGCGCCAGCGCCGATGGCGTCGTGGAAAAGGCTGAATGGTTCGGCGGCTACGGCCTGTTCGTTGGCCTCGACCACGGCGGTGGCATGGAAACCCGTTATGGCCACATGTCGCGCGTGGCGGTTGCCGAAGGGCAGCAGGTCCGCAAGGGCGACATCATCGGCTACGTCGGTTCGACCGGCCGTTCGACCGGCCCTCACCTCCATTATGAAGTCCGCGTTTCGGGCGAAGCTGTGAACCCGCTGCCCTACATGCAGGGCAAGGGCGACGCGCTTTATGCCTCGAACGACAAGGCCGAAGGCCGCGGCGGTCCGGAAGAATAAGGAACAGGGTCGCCAAAGACCCGTTTCATCACGGAGCATCTTGGAGAGGATGCGGAAAAGGGCGCCGGTGACGGCGCCCTTTTCTGTTTGTGCCTCAGGCTTTGCGCAAACTTCGCCTGACGGCGAATGCCCACCCCCAGCCCCTCCCGCTAGCGGGAGGGGCCG